>CATLIJ010000139.1 GCA_949948825.1 uncultured Clostridiaceae bacterium | reverse complement strand
CAAAGATCGGAACAGTAAAGCCGGAGGATATGAAGGCAGGAACCTTGTTTATCAGGTATTATACCAGCAGTGATTCGATTCAGAAAAAATATGTGTATGAAAATGCAGAGGGAGCTATAGCCAGAGGAGCAGCAAAGGTGTTTGCCGATAAATATTATATGGGAAATTATCTGGAGATTGAGTTTTCTTTTCCTGATGGGATTGACAACGGGCAGGAGGCAGAGTATTTGAATGTACACCTAAGCTTTTATGAGGTGGAGGAGGAACCGGAGACCGGAGTTTTGAATAAACGTCTGGTTTTGACGGACAGTGCAGTGCTGGATTTCCGGTATAAGGTTCAGCGGAGGGATGGGATAACTGCAGTGAAGGAGATGGGGGAGGATGGATAGAGGGTATGGGAATTGTAATGTGAATTGGGAATACAGATGCAGCTTCTGCATTTGTAGATAGATGGAATAGGCTTCTTTTTTCTCCCTGGCCAAGAGAAGAGGGAAGATGGTTCCAAAGATGTGAAAAAATTTTAAAAAGGAGAATGAAAATGTTGAAGAGATTCAAAAGAGATGGGAAAAAGGGATTTACGTTGGTAGAGTTGATTGTGGTTCTGGTTATTTTGGCGATTTTGGCGGCGTTGCTGGTGCCAACATTAGTTGGGTATATTGATAAAGCAAGAGAAAAACAAATCGTAGCCGAGACCAGACAGGTGGTAATGGCAGCTCAGACATTGGTGGATGAGGAGTATGGAAAGGGGAACCAAGGGCAGCATATAGATGTTGAGAACGATATTGATATACAAGATATAGCAGATTTGGCGGAAGTGGATGTGAGTAATATTGACGAGATTGAAGCTGATACTAATAATAAAATTAGTAGAGTAGTATATTCAAATGGTACTACAACATGTACATATGATACAGATCCAACTGCAGAAATGTTGTATAAGGTTGAATCTAGTACACCATAAAAATATATTTACATATTACTTTAGGGAAGGGGTTTTTAGAAGTACATAACCTCTGCCAAACAACTCCAGAAACAGCAGAGAACAAGAGCAGGGTCTGGTTCACAGTTTCCATTTTGTTATCTCCATGCAATAAAGGCAGCAGCGCCTTGCAGCCAGCCCCTGTCTCTTTCTCTCTGCAATTTCCAGTAAATTATGGAAGAAACCTGTTGGTCATAGTCTTATCTTTTGTTTGGAATTGGTCAGATGGAATAAGGAGACAGAAAATACGATATGATGACAAACATGAACAGAACCGATCTGCCCCAGGAACATAAGAAAAATACCGCTGCGTCTCCCTGGCCTCTTCGGGCTGTGACGCTTTTGATTATTTTGCTTACCATCCTTTTGGCCGGGATTCCTCCGGCTCTGACTTTGATGCGGCGGGCGGATGCTCAGGTGGCTTTGGGAAATGCAAAGACAATCCGGTTAGCCCTTCAGCTGGCTTCCAGGGAGGCGTATGGCGCTTCTCTGCCGTTTTGGTCAGCTACAGACACTGGCGGGGTGACAAAAAAGGTTCGGAACAGAGTTCTGACAGATACAAAAACACCCGGGGACTTTTGGGTGCTTCAGACAGATTCGGCTGGTTATGAGGTTTTGCGGTTTCTTTATCATGAGGGGGACTTTACAGTTCTTTATCAAAAGGAGCCGCAAAGCTACCAGGTTTTTTATAATCAGACTTATATTAAAACCCAAGCTTCAGGGACCGGGCGGGAACCGTCCTGGTAGCGGATTTTGTCTGGATTGAGTTTGGGACAACAGAAATGGAAAGGACAGGAACAAAGATGGCAGCTATAGTTGTCCTGGAAATATTATTGGCTTTTTTCCGGTTTTTTGCCGGGGCCAGTATTTTCAGCTTTCTTCATGTGGTTACATGCCGCCTTCCGGCAGGAGAATCTGTGGTGGGCGGGCGCAGTCATTGTCCGGAGTGCGGAAAGGCATTAACTGTCTTTGAATTGATTCCCTGCTTCAGCTATGTTATGCAGAACGGGAAATGCAGAGCCTGCAAGGCTTTGATACCATTTGACTATTTGATTTTGGAAGTCTGCGGCGGTGTGTTTTTTGTGTGGAGCGGCAGTACATTTGGCTGGGGGAGCCTGGGGATTTTATCCTGGAAGGCAGTTCTGGCATTTGGTTATTTATGTATTTTGACGGTTATTGCAATGATTGATTGGAAGACAAGGATGATTTATGATCGTTTTCATATAATGATTTTTCTGCTGGGAATGGTTTCCATAAAGGTGTTTCCGGACCATGGAATATGGGACCGCCTGATGGGAGCAGTGATTATATCCCTTCCCATGTTTGTTTTGGCGCTTTGTGTGGAGGGAGCCTTTGGAGGAGGGGATGTGAAGCTGATGGCAGCCAGCGGTTTTCTGTTGGGGTGGCAGGCGGTTCTTTGCGGAATGTTTTTGGGATTGCTGGCAGGGGGAATTTATTGTATTTCTATGATGGCAGCAGGAAAGCTGGGGCGGAAGGATTCTTTTGCTTTTGGCCCGTTTCTGGCGTTTGGACTTAGTCTGGCCTTTTTTTACGGGGACAGGATGGCAGAGTGGTATCTGGCCCTTTTATGGTAAGACAGGAAAAGCAGTACAGACAGTAAGACAGGGGAGGCAGTGCAGAAGGAGGAAGCAGGTATACATGGCAAATTATCGGTATGTGGCAAAAGGAATGGACGGGAGGATTGTCCGCGGCACCATGGAAGCTGCCGGGGAGAGCAGCCTTTTGCAGCAGCTAAAGGAACAGGGGTTGTTTCTGGTTGAGGCGAGGGATAAGGACAGTACAAAAAGATATAAAAAGTTTGCATCAGCCCAGTTAGCCGGACTGTGCAGGGAAATGTCAGCCCTTCTGGTATCTGGCATCAGCATGGTCCGGGCTTTGGAGATTATTTCAGAGGAGGAGGGGATTTCCAGGGCGCAGAAGGAGGTTTATATCGATATTCTTAAGGATTTAAAAAGAGGAATAAGCTTATCAGAGGCCATGGAGGCCAGAAGGTGCTTTCCGGAGCTGATGCTGGGGATGGTTCGTTCCGGCGAGGGGAGCGGAACCATTGATCAGGTCATGAGCCGTCTGGCAAAGCATTATGACAGGGAGAACCGTTTAAACCGGCAGGTCCAGTCAGCCATGACCTATCCGGCAGTGCTTCTGGTGATGTGCGCCCTGGTGGTGATTCTGATTATGACATTCATTCTTCCCCAGTTTGAAGAGCTGTTTTCAGCTATGGAAAGCCTTCCTGTGCCAACGGTGATTCTGATGGCTGCTTCGGACTTTTTGATTCAGGAATGGTATGTGGCACTGTTTTTTGTATTGATAGGCTGTATCCTTGTGCGTGTTCTGTTAAAGATCCGGCAGATCCGCAAAATACTGGACTATGGGAAGCTTCATATGCCTGTGGCGGGAAAGCTGAACAAGGTAATTTACACAGCCCGGTTTGCAAGAACCTTAAGCAGTCTTTATTCCAGCGGAATGCCGATTGTGGCAGCTTTGAATACAGCAGGGGCCACTGTGGGCAATGCTTATGTGGAGGAGCAGTTTCAGCAGGTAGGAACCATGGTTCGGAGCGGAGCGCCTTTGTCCCAGGCATTGAGAGAGGTGGATGGATTTGTGTTAAAGCTTTCTTCTGCCATTCTGGTGGGGGAGGAGAGCGGAAAATTGGAGGTTATGCTGGAATCCATTGCCATTACCATGGAGGATGAGGCAGAGGCTGCCACAAAACGGCTTGTTACCCTGCTGGAGCCAGTGCTGATTTGTGTGATGGCTCTTTTGGTGGGATTTATTATGATTGCTGTGATGCTTCCCATCTATGAATCCTATTCCACCATAGAAGGAATGTCATAGGCAAAGAAAGATGCAGGCTTAGAGAAAACAGGAGAAAAGGAGAGGAACATGAGTCGGACTGTGATTGTATTTCAGGAGGACTGCATTCTTGTTGCAGAAGGAAAGGAGGGGAAATATCCGGTTCTTTCCTGGGTGAAGAAGATAAATGTGTCAGGGCAGGGAAATGCTTTCAGCCGGTGGAAGCAGGCGCTTCTGGAGCTTGAACCGGAGAGCAGGGCAGAGCCGGTGCGCCTGGTGCTGCCGGGGAATCTGTGTTCCTCCCGTGTGCTTCAGATTCCTTACGGAAAGGGAAAACAGCTTGACCGGATGGCTCTGGCGGAGGTAAGGGACAGCCTTCACATGGAGCTTGTGGATTATTCCATTATCTTTCAGGATAAGAAGGAAGGGATGGATATTTGCGGGGTGGGAGTGGAGAGGAACACCCTGGAGCGTTTTATGGCAATGTGTCAGGAGGCAGGCATTGTCATAAACGGCATTACGATTCCCTTAGAGGGCTATCTGCAGATTCTCCGGCAGCAGGAGAGCTATTGGAATACAACCTCTGTGTATTTGTTCTTTCAGGAGGAGAGCATGATCAGCATTCTGTGCCGGAACGGCCGGTATCTGTATTCCAGCCGCAGCCGTATTTTCAGTGAGAGGGGAACCTTGGATTTTGGCACTGAGATTGTCCGGAATATATCTGGAATCCTTCAGTTTTACACAGGGAGAAATGAGAATCCCATTACGCATGTGTATTATGCTGGCTGTCCTCAGGAGGATTTTGAGGTGAGCATGGAGGGGATTGAGTCCCTTGGACTTGAGGCTGTTTTGTTTCAGTTGGATGAACGGATTTATATGCCCTCAGGAGAGGCCGGGACAGATTGGATCACCTGTATTGGAGCCATGATATCCAATGGGAAAAAGGAAAGGGCCATTGATTTGTGCTTTTCCCTGCCAGAGGAAAAAGAGGACAAGCAGGCTCCCAGGGTTTGGAAGTTTTTTCTGGTTCCCTTGCTTGTATTTGGCCTGTGCCTGATTCCCATAGGAATTTTGGCTGCTCTGAATTATCTGGCAGATAAGGAAAATGAGATACGCCAGAGCTGGATACAGGAGGAACGGGTGCAAAAGCAGTACCAGACAGCCATAAGGTTAAGAGCAGAGCTGGAGGCAATCGAAGGAGGGATGGGGGCAGTGCGGCTTTCAGACCAGAACCTTTCCGGCTACCCGGGCCTGTTAAGCAATGTGCATCAAAGAATTGAACAGGCCGGAACAGGCAAAATCCACTTTCTTCTGCAGGATTATGACGTCAATTCCGGTATTTTGAATTTTGATGCCCGAAGCAGGGAGGTAATCAACATTCCCAGCTATATTGAAAAGCTTCAGCAGGAGACAGATCTTTTTTACCGTGTAAATTATGAGGGATATCGGTTTGACGAAGGGTGGTACATTTTGTCCTTATCCTGTACTTTAAAGGGAGGTACGCCATGAAGCTGGAAATGACCCGAAGAGATATTTTTTTGCTGAAGCTGTCTTTCAGTATGCTGATTCTGTTTTTCATGGTCCGGTTTGTGATCATGCCTGGTATAAATCATTATCAGGAAAATAAGATGAAACGGCAGGAGCTGCGGGAGACCATGGAAGAAATGCAGGCTGAGATGGATCGGATACCAGAGCTGAAAAAGCTGGAGGAGGAGAAGCTTAAAGAGCTTCGCCAGGTGTCGCAGGATTATTATGCCTGTATGGAAAACCGGGAAATGGACGAGATTTTAACTGGAATTGCCTTAAGGCACGGACTGTTTCCTCTGGCATTGACTTTGGGTCAGGCAGCGCCCGGGATTGTGGAACCTTATTTATATGCGGAAAAACAGGACCATGGGAATTATGTGTCTGATTCCTATATGCAGATTGGAACTGCAGAACTGACTGTGCAGGGGGAGGAAGCCAGATTTCTGGATTTTGTGGAGGATTTGGAAAAAAATTATCCTGCCATACAAATCCGTTCTTTGAGTGTGAACCGGGATTATAAGCTGGGTCGGAATCTGGATACCATGATCAAGCCTGAGATGACCTGTGAGATGGCAATTTATATGTATGACTGGGAGACTCTGTCCCAGTCAGACAGAGAGGAGTCTGAGGCCTGAAGACAATGAGACAAGGAGGAAAATCAGTTGGGTGCAAATTTACGGATCGGAGAAATTCTGACAGAGAGGGGCTATGTAAACAAACAGCAGATGGAGGAGGCTCTTGCGTATCAGAAAAGCCACAGGGACAGACGGGTAGGACAGATTCTGATTGAACTCCAGTTTGTCACAGAGCAGCAGGTGCTGGAGGCTCTTGCCAGCCGTCTGGATTTGGAGATTGTGGATGTGGCTTTACAGACCGTGGATTTAGAGGCAGTGTCCATGGTGAACCGGGAGCTGGCAGAGAAGAATTTGTTTTTGCCCTTAAGCGTCAGCAATGGAACCATGATGCTGGTGACAAATGATCCTCTGAATTATTTTGCTCTGGAGGAAGTGCGCCAGCAGACCGGATGCTATTTGAAAATCCTGTTAGGGGAGGAAAAGCCCCTGCGTCAGGCGATTTCTTATTATTTTGCTGAGGTGGGGGCCAAAAAGGCAGCTACAGATGTCAATGCTGGATTTGGGGAGGATGATTTTGGAGATCTGGACCTGACAGACTTAGATTCTACAGAATCCGAAGCTCCTGTTATCCATCTTCTCAACAGTCTGGTACAGCGGGCCGTAAAGAGCAATGCCAGTGATATTCACATTGAGCCTTTTGAGAGGGAGACCAAGGTGCGGATGAGAATTGACGGGGTGCTTCTGGAATATGTGTCCCTGCAGAGGAATGTCCATCAGCCTCTGATTGCCCGAATCAAGATCATGGCAAACTTAAATATTGCAGAAAAACGAATTCCCCAGGACGGACATTTCCGGGTCAGGGCAGAGAACAGCCCTGTCAATATCCGTGTTTCTCTGATGCCCACAGTATTTGGGGAGA
>CATLIJ010000138.1 GCA_949948825.1 uncultured Clostridiaceae bacterium | reverse complement strand
GCAGTAATGTGTGGAGCTGACTGCTACTAATAGGCCGAGGGCTTAACCTGAGAAGGTCGGAGGGAAGCAGCTGTATGGCTGCTGGAGGTTCGGGTGGTTTCAATATGTGGTTTTGAGGGTATATGTTTTAAGTACCTGAGAAAAAGTAAGTTGGCCCGGTGGCTCAGCTGGTTAGAGCGCCGCCCTGTCACGGCGGAGGTCGTGGGTTCGAATCCCATCCGGGTCGCTGAAATGTATTTACTGCACATTTCAAATTAAAAATATGGGGTCTTAGCTCAGCTGGGAGAGCATCTGCCTTACAAGCAGAGGGTCACAGGTTCGAGCCCTGTAGGCCCCATTTTTTAAACCAAATTTGGTCTTCGCCGATATGGCTCAATTGGCAGAGCAGCTGATTTGTAATCAGCAGGTTATCGGTTCGAGTCCGATTATCGGCTTTCGGGTATACATTTTGTATATTCGGCATATGATATTGCGTAAGGGAGAGTTCCCGAGTGGCCAAAGGGGACAGACTGTAAATCTGCTGGCAATGCCTTCAGTGGTTCGAATCCACTCTCTCCCATTTTTTAAATTATATATTTGTAAATATTGTCGCGGGGTGGAGCAGTCTGGAAGCTCGTCGGGCTCATAACCCGAAGGTCGTAGGTTCAAATCCTACCCCCGCAATTTTGTGCCTTGGTAGCTCAGTTGGTAGAGCAGAGGACTGAAAATCCTCGTGTCACTGGTTCGATTCCGGTCCAAGGCATATGGGCGTGTAGCTCAGGCGGTAGAGCACTTGACTTTTAATCAAGTTGTCCGGGGTTCGAATCCCCGCACGCTCAGGATACAGTGCGTATAAACCAGATGGGAAAAATTCCATCTGGTTTTTTTGATTTATATATAGTTAATTACATCCACTTGAAGTAATTATTTTCCATACAAATTTTAGAAGTATACCTTAATATAAACATTATAAAAATCTGGAAATTTTTGGTAATCTTATATATGATGTATATTTTATCGTCCTGTTAAATACCTAATTTGGACTAAACTTATGGAGAAGGGGTGGATAATTATGAACATAAGAGAGGCAACCAGCTTCCGGATTGCCGAATTGTGCCAGCAGAAAAATTTAAGTGGTTACTCTGTAAGTTATAGAGCGGGAATGCCGTCTTCTACATATAAGAGTATTATTAATGGTAAGAGCAAAAATCCGGGTATTGTTAACATTAATAAGATTGCGGATGGGTTGGGTGTGACAATTCGGGAATTTTATAATTCTGACTTGTTTGATGAGTTAGAACCAGATGAATGAAGATCAGAAAGAACAGAGGATATGGAATCCTCTGTTTTTTCATGTATAGGATTTTTTGTGATTAGTTATAAAAATATCAATAAAAATAAGAGTATTTTTGGAGGTATAATTTTAAAATTTATATTGACAATTATTTAACAAGGAAGTATAATGCAAATATAGTTGGATTGTTAAAAAAATATCGATATAGAAATATCGATAGGCTATGTGAAAAAAATGTGGAGGAGAAAGCAATGGCAAAAAATGAAAATGCTATTCCGGCAGTGGTTGACAGTGTTGAGGCATTAGAAGCAAAAATGCAGGCAATGCGGGAAGCTCAGAGGGTTTTTGCAACATTTACCCAGGAGCAGGTGGATAAAATCTTTTATGAAGCAGCATCAGCTGCAAATAAGATGAGAATTCCGTTGGCAAAGATGGCAGTGAAAGAAACTGGTATGGGAATTGTCGAGGACAAGGTAATTAAGAATAACTATGCGGCTGAGTATATTTACAATGCATATAAGGATACAAAGACCTGCGGAGTTATTGAGGAAGATAAGGCTTTTGGAATTAAAAAGCTGGCAGAGCCCATTGGTTTGGTGGCAGCTGTAATTCCTACAACAAATCCTACATCCACAGCTATTTTTAAATGTCTGATTTGTTTGAAAACCAGAAATGCAATTATTATTTCTCCACATCCCAGAGCAAAAGGATGCACCATTGAAGCAGCAAAGATTGTCTTGGAGGCAGCTGTAAAGGCAGGCGCTCCGGAGGGAATCATTGGATGGATTGATGTTCCGTCTTTGGATATGACCAATTTGGTTATGAAAGAAGCAGACATTATTCTGGCTACTGGCGGCCCTGGAATGGTACGTGCTGCTTATTCTTCAGGTAAACCGGCTTTGGGCGTAGGAGCTGGAAATACGCCTGTAATTATTGATGATACGGCTGATATCAAGATGGCAGTCAGTTCCATTATTCATTCCAAGACTTTTGATAATGGTATGATTTGTGCTTCCGAGCAGTCAGTAACAGTTCTTGCTTCTGTTTATGATGAGGTGAGGAAAGAGTTTGAGTATCGGGGCTGCTATTTCTTAAAACCGGATGAGATTGAAAAGGTAAGAAAGACCATTTTAATCAATGGTTCTTTAAATGCAAAGATTGTTGGACAGACTGCTTACGCGATTGCCAAATTGGCTGGAGTTGAGGTTCCCAAGGATACAAAGATTATTATTGGTGAAGTGGAATCAGTTGATATTCGGGAGGAGTTTGCCCATGAGAAGCTGTCTCCGGTTCTGGCCATGTATAAGGCACAGACCTTTGATGAAGCTATTGCAAAGGCTGAGAGACTGGTGGCTGACGGCGGTTATGGACATACAGCTTCTTTGTATATTAATGTAAATGAGCATGAAAAGATTTTAAAGCATGCGGAAGCTATGAAGACCTGTCGTATTTTAACAAATACTCCGTCTTCTCATGGTGGTATTGGTGATCTTTATAACTTTAAGCTGGCTCCTTCTCTGACCTTGGGCTGTGGCTCCTGGGGCGGCAATTCTGTGTCTGAGAATGTAGGTGTAAAGCATTTGCTGAATATTAAGACTGTGGCGGAGAGGAGAGAGAATATGCTGTGGTTCCGTGCGCCTGAGAAAGTGTATTTTAAGAAGGGCTGTATGCCAGTGGCATTGAATGAACTGAAGGAGGTAATGGGCAAGAAGAGAGCATTTATTGTGACAGATTCCTTCTTGTATATGAATGGTTATACAAAGCCGATTACAGATAAGCTGGATGAGCTGGGAATTGTTTATCAGTGCTTTTCCAATGTTCAGCCAGATCCCACTCTTGCCAATGCACAGGAGGGCGCAAAGGCTATGACAGCCTTCCAGCCGGATGTGATTATTGCTTTGGGCGGCGGTTCTGCTATGGATGCTGGTAAGATTATGTGGGTGATGTATGAGCATCCGGAGGTAGATTTCCAGGATATGGCTATGCGGTTTATTGATATCCGGAAACGTGTGTATACATTCCCCAAGATGGGCGAGAAGGCGTATTTTGTGGCTATTCCAACTTCCTCCGGAACAGGCTCTGAGGTGACTCCGTTTGCGGTTATTACGGATCAGGAGACAGGAGTAAAGTATCCTCTTGCTGATTATCAGCTTCTGCCTAATATGGCGATTGTGGATACCGATAATATGATGAGCCAGCCAAAGGGTCTGACCAGCGCGTCTGGTGTGGATGTTCTGACTCATGCATTGGAGGCTTATGCTTCTGTGATGGCTACAGATTATACAGATGGTCTGGCTTTGAAGGCTATGAAGAATGTGTTTGAGTATCTTCCCATTTGCTATAACGATGGCTCTAATGTGGAGGCTCGTTCCAAGATGGCAGATGCTTCCTGTCTGGCTGGTATGGCCTTTGCCAATGCGTTCCTGGGTGTATGTCACTCCATGGCTCATAAGCTGGGCGCATTCCATCATTTGCCTCATGGTATTGCAAACGCGCTGCTGATTTCTCTGGTAGTGGAATTTAATGCTGAGGAATGTCCGCGGAAGATGGGTACATTCTCCCAGTATCCTTATCCTCATACCCGTGCCAGATATGCTGAGTGCGCACGGTTTGTAGGAATCCAGGCAGCCAGTGATGAGGAAGCTGTGAAGAAGCTTATTGAGAAGATTGAAGAGCTGAAGGCAGCAGTTGGTGTGAAAAAGACCATTGCAGAATATGGTGTGGATGAGAAGTATTTCCTGGATACCTTGGATAATATGGTGGAGCAGGCATTTGATGACCAGTGTACAGGAGCTAATCCCCGGTATCCGCTGATGAGTGAGATTCGTGAGATGTATCTGCGGGCTTACTATGGGAAATAAAAGATTGGTTTTAATAAAGATTCAAGTTATTGAGAAAGACTGATGGGAGAAGAAGGCGAAAATGTCTGAAGAAATGTTTTCAGACACTTTCACCTTCTTTTTTATGGGAACCTCCTTTTGATTTTATTTGAAATAGGGATGGACATATTTGCTTTAGTATGCTAATATGTTACCGTGCCGCAGAAAATGGAAAGGGATTTTTTGCGGTTGTGTGTTGAAGAGAGAAGAAGAAAGAGGAGGATTATGAAATTATGAGAAAGATGGGAAGTTTATTATTGGTTGGAGCTATGGTGATGTCTTTGTCTGGATGCGGCAGTCAAAGTGATGGAACCACCGCAGCAGCCGGGAATGCCGGAGGAGCAGATACATCTGTTGCTGCTGAGAAAGACACAGAGAAGGAAAATCCAGCTGAAGATTCAAGTAAGGCGGAAGACAATGAGGAGAATAGCAGCGAAGCGGCCGGAGGGGAGGAAAAGGCAGCATCAGAGGGCGCAGCAGGAGGAAAATTTACAGTTGGATTTGATCAGGACTTTCCGCCTATGGGATTTGTGGGAGATGACGGGGAGTATACAGGATTCGATCTGGAGCTGGCCAAAGAGGTTGCGAGCCGACTTGGATTGGAGTTTGTGCCTCAGCCGATTGCATGGGATTTTAAGGATATGGAGTTAAATTCCGGCACTATTGATTGTATCTGGAATGGTTTTACCATGAATGGCCGAGAGGAGGATTATACCTGGAGCGAGCCTTATATGGATAACAGCCAGGTGTTTGTGGTAGCAGCAGATTCGGGGATTCAGACATTTGCAGATTTGTCAGGAAAGATTGTGGAGGTTCAGGCAGACTCTTCTGCAGAGGCAGCACTTAAGGATAATCAGGAGCTTGCCGGAACTTTTGGAGCTTTGCAGACTACTCCGGATTATAATACAGCATTTATGGATTTGGAGATGGGTGCAGTGGATGCTATTGCCATGGATGTAATTGTGGCTGGATATCAGATTGAGCAGAGAGCAGATGGGGACAAATATGTGGTTCTTGAGGAGACTTTAGCTTCCGAGGAATATGGAATTGGATTTAAGAAGGGAAATGAAGAGCTTCGGGATCAGGTTCAGAAGACTTTGGAGGAAATGGCTGCTGATGGAACCTTGAAGGCTATTTCTGAAAAATGGTTTGGTCGGGATGTTACAACCATTGGAAAGTAATAAATCCTGGATGGGAAAGGACAATTTTTAGAAAAAGGATGAGGATAAGGAGCAGGGAAAATGTCAGTAGGTATGATGGTATCGCAGTTAGCAGGAGGAATGTTTGTCAGTATTCAGATTTTTGTGATTACGCTGATTTTTTCTCTGCCTCTTGGAATGGTTGTGGCTTTTGGGCGGATGTCTAAGAATCCTTTTATTCAGGGATTGGTAAAGGTGTATATCTCTGTTATGAGAGGGACGCCTTTAATGCTGCAGCTGATGGTGGTTTATTTTGGGCCTTATTATTTGTTTGGAATTAAGATTACGAACAGTTACAGGCTATGGGCGGCACTCATTGGATTTGTGATTAATTATGCGGCTTATTTTGCAGAGATTTACCGAAGCGGGATTCAGTCTATGCCAGTGGGGCAGTATGAGGCGGCAAAGCTGTTGGGATATGGGAAGGGCCAGACATTTTTTAAGATTATTCTTCCACAGGTGATTAAGAGGATTCTTCCGTCTGTTACCAATGAAGTGATTACTTTGGTAAAGGATACTTCTCTTGCATTTACCATCAGTGTTTTGGAGATGTTTGCCATCGCCAAGGCATTGGCTTCCTCACAGACCAGTTTAATTCCATTTGCAGCGGCCGGAGTGTTTTATTATGTGTTTAATCTGGTAGTGGCAATGGGAATGGATTATGTGGAGAAGAAATTGAACTATTATCAGTAAAGAGGAAAGTTAATTATGAAGCTGTTGGAAATGAATCATGTAAAGAAGTCTTTTGATGGAATTTCAGTGATTAAGGATATTTCAGTATCTGTGGAAGAGGGAGAGATTGTGTCGATTATTGGTCCGTCCGGGTCTGGAAAATCTACCCTTCTCCGCTGTGCTACTATGTTGGAGACAATGGACAGCGGTGATTTGATTTATATGGGAGAAAAAGCTGCCTGGAATGATGAGAGTGGAACAATGGTTTATGCGCCCAAAAAAGATTTGAAGCGGATTCGGGAAAACTACGGTTTGGTGTTTCAGAATTTTAATTTGTTTCCTCATTTTTCTGTGATGAAGAATATTACAGATGCACCTGTTTCTGTACAGAAGCGGAATAAGGAGGAGGTATACAAAACAGGCAGGGAATTGTTGAAAAAAATGGGGTTGGAGGATAAGGAGAATGCTTATCCCTGTCAGCTTTCCGGAGGACAGTGTCAGCGGGTTGCTATTGCGCGGGCATTGGCTTTAAATCCTAAGATTTTATTTTTTGATGAGCCTACTTCTGCTTTGGACCCGGAACTGACCGGGGAGGTGCTGAAGGTGATTAAATCTTTGGCAGATTTACATATTGCTATGGTGATTGTTACCCATGAGATGGCTTTTGCCAGGGATATATCGGATCGGGTGATCTTTATGGCAGATGGGGTGATTGTGGAGCAAGGGGCGCCTGAAATGGTGTTTGCTTCTGATAATGAAAGGACAAAGAGCTTTCTTGGAAGATATGGTGAGA
>CATLIJ010000137.1 GCA_949948825.1 uncultured Clostridiaceae bacterium | reverse complement strand
GTCAATATCTGGATGGTCAGGAGATTGCCACTTTGGAGGTGGATAGCCATGAAATCCGCGTTCAGGCAGAATATCCGGAGGAACAGTTCCGGACCGTTCCACAGGTGGAGCAGATGATTCTGACAAAGCCTTCCGGCGGTTCTGTGGCTCTGTCTGATGTGGCAGAGATTTATTTTCGGGACAGTCCGGCGTCTATCAGCAAATCCGATAAAGCATACCAGGTGACAATCACAGCAGATTATATCCAGGGAAATGTTCAGGCAGCTTTGGATGCAGAAGTCATCAATCCAAGTCTGACCGGCACCATAACCAGGGGCGTGAACTCCAGAAACCGGATGATGCAGGAAGAATTTTCCGGATTATACCAGGCTATTGCCATCGCTGTATTTTTGGTGTTTGTGGTCATGTCCGCCCAGTTTGAATCGCCCAAATTCTCCTTTATGGTCATGACGACCATTCCCTTCAGTCTGGTAGGCTCCTTTGGGCTTTTGAAGGTGACAGGAGTGACCATCAGCATGACCTCCATCCTGGGCTTTCTGATTTTGGTAGGCACAGTGGTCAATAACGGAATCCTTTATGTGGATACCGTTAATCAGTACCGGATGTCTATGCCCTTGCAGGAGGCGCTGATTGAAGCCGGTGCCACTCGTCTCAGGCCTATTTTAATGACCAGCCTGACCACTATCCTGTCCATGATTCCCATGGCCCTTGCTATTGGAAGCAGCGGCTCCACCACACAGGGACTTGCCGTGGTAAATATCGGAGGCCTGACTGCCGGAGTATTTGTGGCGCTGTTTATTTTGCCTGTGTATTATGCGCTGCTGAACGGGAGAAAGAAGAGGGTGGTGTTGGATATTTAAAGACCTTCTTTATAATTACTGTTCACGGGGGAGGGGCATCTTCTCACCTGTCTTCGACGGACAAGAAGCATCCGGCGTTCGCCTGATGTGAAATCTGGCATAAATTTGGACTTTCAAGTGAGCTTGACGCCCAAATTCATGCCAGATTCCCCGCCCCGTGAACTGTGACCCTTCATAATTTTGAAAGAATATTTTACAGAATATTTCTTGCAGAAATGTACCATTTATATTATCATTAAGTGTATTAGTATGATTCATACGGTTGTAAGGAACACAGAAAGGATGGGACATTGGATGATGGATAGATACCAGACATGGAGGCGCAGGGGGATTGGCTGGCTGGCTGTAGGAGTGGGGATCAGTTTGTTTCCCTTTCCGGTGATGGCCCAGCAGAGCCCGGAATTTGCCTATTCGGCGGAAAAGTGGGTGGCTTTGCGGGATGACCGGCTGGAATACGAAGAGATTGCTGATCTGGTCCATGAGTACAATAATACAGTGCTGCAGAATGCCATTGATTACCAGGACAAGAAGGATAAGGACAGGAATGATGTGGCGGAGGATTATTACAATACGGCAAACGATATTTACAACAGCATTCAGTATCCCAGCTCAGATGACAATGATTATGGGAGCCGCATGGCTTCTGTGCTGAACAGCAGGCTTCAGGCAGAGCAGCTGATGGAGCAGGGAGATGAGAGCACAGAGGACAATGAGACAGTAAAAATCGGATATGATCAGGCTGAGGCAAATCTGGTGAAACAGGCTCAGGGGCTGATGATTGACTATTGGAGCCAGTATTACAGTCTGGACAGCTTCAGGCAGAGAAAGCTTCAGGCAGAAAAGGATTATCAGTCAGAGGAAAACCGTCTCCAGGCAGGCATGTCCACACAGTCAAAGGTTCTCACAGCGCGGGAAGCCATCTCTTCTGCGGAAGCTTCTTTGCTTACAGCGGAGAGCAATCTGACAAAGACAAAGGACAGCCTGTGCCTGATGCTGGGATGGCAGTATGGGGCCAATGTGGAGATCGGAGAGCTTCCGGAACCGGATTTTCAGTGGATGGAAGCAATTCATGTAGAGGAAGACATTCAGGCGGCATGGGAGAATAATTATGATTTAAGGCTGACGGAAAAGCGTCTTGCCAATGCCCGCACGGATAAGGTGAAAAGCACCTTGGAGCAGACCAGGAAAAATCAGCGGGAAACCATTGCAGTCAATATAAAGGACAGCCATGCCAGCATGGTCTTAGCCAGATCCAACTATGAACAGGCGCTGCAGGCTTTTGAGATGGCAGAGACCTCCCTGGATTCTGCCAGACGGAAGCTGGATGCCGGGACCATTACCTCCAATGCCTTTTTGTCCCAACAGACTGCTTATGAGACGGCTAAGGTGTCGGTCCAGACTCAGAAGCTGGCTCTTTTGAAAGCTATGATGAACTATCAGTGGGCTGTGAACGGCCTTGCTCAGGCTTCATAGACAGGAGGCTTTTATGAAAAGAGGAAATAAGACAGCAGCCAGGGCAGCGGCAGTGTTTTTGGCAGTCATGACTATGGGAGCAGCCGCTTTTTCAGCTCATGCAGAGGAAGCTGTTATTGTGGAGTATGACAATTTGCGGCAGCTTCTTTTAGATGGAAACCTGGGGCTGCAAAAAGCCAATGACAGCTATGAGACCAACAAAAAGAATTACCAGGAGCTTATGGAGCAGATGCGCCAGGAGCAGGAATATATGAAATTCCTGGCAGAAAAGTATGAGGACACAGAGGAGGAGATGTCTTACCGGATGAATGCCTCCATACTTGGCAGTCAGGCCAGCCAGTTTTCCAGGCTTCTGAAGAACATGGAGAAGAGGAGCCGGACCTTATCTGTGGAGCAGACCACGGATTCCTATGTCATAACGGCTCAGACTGTGATGAATTCCTATAATCAGATGGCTCTGAATGTGGCTGCACAGGAAAAAAAGACAGAGGCCTTGGAGGCAGCTTATGAAGCAGTGGTGAAGAAGCAGTCTGCCGGAGCTGCCACTGCCATGGAAGTAATGGAGGCTTTGGATCAGCTTCAGACAGAGCAGAGCCTTCTTGCCTCCTACCGGCAGGAGACAGGCCAGCTTCGTTTCCGGCTGCTTTCCATGCTGGGCCTTGAGGACCGGGAGGAGGTGGTTATCGGGACTGTTCCGGAACCGGATCTGGCCTGGGTGGACCAGGTGAATTATGACCAGGACCGGGAGACAGCCATTAATAACAACCGTTCTGTGCAGAATGTGCGCCATTCCCGGGCAGGGGTTACAGAAGAGCTGCGCCGAAAGACAGAGAAGGAAGAGGAGGCAGTGGGAAATGCCGAGGCAGATTTCCTTGCCACTTACCAGCAGCTTCAGGCTGCAAGGATAAACTATCAGGCAGCGTTGGAGGCCAGTGAAAGCGCTCAGATTACTTTTGAGTCTTTGCAGCTGCGGCAGCAGGCTGGTATGTTAAGCAGGAATGAATATCTTCAGGGAGAAGCGGATTACCGAAAGGCCCTGGCAGAGAAGGGAAGCGCGTCCATGAATCTTCAGCAGGCCATTGAGGATTATAAGTGGGCGCTTACAGGACAATAACCCGTAAACGAATACAGCGCTGCATGAATTTCCGAGAAGAAATCGTGCTGCGTCCAGACAGAAAGAAAAACTTCGGAAACCTGACATGTGTTTCCGAAGTTTTTCTTTTGCCTAAATTTCCGTTTGCTGTTACGGTTCACAAAAGGGACATCTTCTCGCCTGTCTTTAAGGGACAAAAACTCACAGAAAAACCTTCCATCTTATTGGATAATGGACAAAATCGTGCTATAATGATTTATCTGGTTTGTTTTATTGTTGTCTGGAGAATGAGATAAAAGGAGTGTTTCAGATGAAACGTTATTTTTTTGCAGTATTATGCGGAACCGGGATTTTGATGTTTACTGGCTGCGGCAGCATGGAATCAGGAAAAGAAAATCAGCAGACCTATGCAGTACAGGAAGCAGGACAGGGAGAAGACAGAAAAGAGAAAGGGTCAGAGGAAGTGGGAAAGAGCTCCCTGGAAACCGGGGCAGAGCCAGAAGAAACAAAGATAAAATCTGAAAGGACAGAGATAAAGTCAGAGACAAAGGCAGAAAAGACAGAAGGGCGGGAAGAGTCAGAAAAGCCAGCAAAGCCAGACGGGCCAGAGTCTGATGGCTTGGAGGCGGTCCAGCCGGAATTTGATCCTGCATCCTTTTATGGGACCTGGAAGGGGAAGGCATATCTGACATGTAGGGTGTCAGCCCTGTCCAGCCAGGAGATTGAGGACTATATGAAAGACTCTCTCACTTATGGAGAGGAGAGCTTTGCCCGAAATGGAGCTGTGGAGGAGACGGAAAATTTCGGGTATGAATTTACAGCTGGTTCTGTCAGAGAGCTGGAGGAGGATTTTCAGGCAGATCTTTCCAGCTGGGCAGATGAAAAGACAGGCATTATGGGCGGGAATCTCTCAGAGCTCAATGATTGCTTTGGAAAATATTTTTATGTTATAGATCCAGATTGCCTGTGGGTTTATTATGAGGGTGTGTTTTTCCGGATGGAACGGATTGAAAATTAAAAAAGATGGGATACGAGCTGACAGGGAAAGGATGGTGATAAAATGGCAGTAAAAGACAGTGTAAAGGATCAGGCAAAAAGTAAGATAAAACTACCCAGACAATATCAGGTTCTGATTTACAATGATGATTTTACCCCCATGGATTTTGTGGTGGATGTATTGATTGAGATTTTTGACAAGGATGAGGAGACTGCAGTTGCATTGATGATGAGCATTCACACAGGCAGCAGCGCTGTGGCTGGAATTTACCCAAAGGATATTGCAGAGACAAAAGCAGCCGAGGCAGTTCGGTGGGCGAGAGAGGAAAAATATCCCCTGAAGGTGGTGGCAATTTGTTTGCCGTAAGGCGCTGGCAGGTGGACAGAAGAATTGTAACCGTTCAGATGGGGTGGAGGGATCAAGAAAAAAGGACAGGATGACAAAATGGAATTTACAAAAAATATGCGGAAAGTGATGGAGCGGGCGGTGAGGCTGAGCAGGGAGAATCACCACCGCTATTTTATGCCGGAACACTTGCTTTACGGAATTACCTTTGACAAAGATTTTGCCAGGGAGTATGAGGCAGGCGGAGGACAGGTGGAAAAGCTTCGGAAGGATTTGCTTGATTTTCTGCAGGAGCAGGCAGGGACTGCCAGAGACGGAGATCTCTGGCTGACCATTGATACAGAGAGAGTGCTTTATCTGGCAACTGGTCAGGCCATGTCCAGCAACCGTCAGTCAGTGGGAATCAGCCATCTGCTGTACGCAGTGCTGAATCTGGAGGACAGCTACGGGGCATATTTTCTCATGGTTCAGAATGTGGATTTGCTTGAGGTGATGGGAGAGCTGTCCAGGGAAAGTCTTGCAGAGGAGCGGGAGTCAGGAGAAGAGGATTCGGCAAAAAATCCCGGTGCGGCAGAAGGACGGAAAACAAATTCAGGCTCAGCCGATGAAAACAGCAGGCAGGATGAGGACGAATCTGCAGACTGGCAGGACAGGACAAAGGAAGAGGAGCAGGCATATGATAAATCAGGAGCTTTTGGAGCGGCTTCTTACCAGCAGCGGTGGATGAGATTTGTGGAAGACATGAACCAGACCTGCAGCCAGAGAAACCCGTTGATTGGAAGAGAGGCAGAGCTGGAGCGCACCATTCAGATCCTGTGCCGGAAGGATAAAAACAATGTGATTCATATTGGAGAGCCGGGAGTGGGAAAGACAGCCATAGCTTACGGACTGGCTCATCGTCTGGCACAGGGAGATGTGCCTGAGCCCCTTCAAATGGCCCGACTGTATTCCCTTGATTTGGGCGGCCTTTTGGCGGGAACCCAGTACCGGGGAGATTTGGAAAAGCGGCTGAAGGAAATCATGGATGGACTGTCCAGAGAAGAAAAGCCCATTCTCTATATGGATGAGATTCACAATCTGGTAGGAGCCGGAGCTGTGAGCGGCACCAGCCTGGATGCAGCAAACCTTTTAAAACCTTATTTGGCAGCAGGCCAGATTCGTTTTATTGGAGCCACTACCTATGAGGAATATAAGAAATATTTTTCAGGGTGTAAAAGCCTGGTGCGGCGGTTCCAGAATGTGGAGATCAAAGAACCCTCAAAGGAAGAGACAATAAAAATCCTGAAGGGTCTGAAGCCTGGTTATGAAAAATTTCATCAGGTCAAATACGGAAACGGAGTGCTGGAGCATACTGTGGAGGTAAGCAGCCGTTATATGAATGAACGCTTCCTTCCGGATAAAGCCATTGATCTGATGGATGAGGCAGGGGCATACCGCAGGCTCCATCCCCTGGAGCAGAAGCGGCAGACAGTGGGCAAGGATCTGATTGATGAGGTGCTGGCAAAAATATGCAGCATCCCGGTGCAGACAGTGGAAAAGGGTGAGATGGAAAAGCTGGCTTTGCTGGAAAAGCGCTTGAAGGAACAGATTTTCGGCCAGGATGCAGCTGTGGAGCAGGTGGCCAATGCAGTGAAGTTTTCCAGGGCAGGACTGAATGAGGACAACAAGCCCATTGCTTCTTTTTTGTTTGTGGGAGCAACCGGAGTGGGAAAAACCGAGCTTTCCAAGGTGCTGGCCGCAGAGCTGGGCATCCACTTTATGCGTTTTGATATGAGCGAGTATGCGGAAAAGCATACTGTTGCCAAACTAATCGGAGCGCCGGCTGGATATGTGGGCTATGAGGAGGGAGGAATCCTGACAGAAGAGATTCGCCGCCATCCCCATGGGGTTCTGCTGCTGGATGAGATTGAAAAAGCACATTCGGATATTTTTAATGTGCTTTTGCAGGTGATGGATTATGCTACTCTAACGGACAACCAGGGAAGAAAGGCGGATTTCCGGAATATTATTCTGATTATGACCTCCAATGCAGGAGCCGGAGAGATTGGAAAAGGCCGCATTGGATTTGGAAGCGATACCAGGAATCTGGATGCCCTT
>CATLIJ010000136.1 GCA_949948825.1 uncultured Clostridiaceae bacterium | reverse complement strand
CCACTCGCTGGCCTTCAGATAAGGATTGCGAAGCGTCTTAAAAGCATTGCCCGAAGTCTCAATCTCAGGGTGTGGATGAGCGCTTGTCATCCGTGAAGAATAGTAGCTGAACGCAATATAATCCACCGTATTTTCTCTTAAAATCTCCTCATCTCCCGGCTCTGTCAAAAGCTGAATCTTCTCCCACTCCAGCAGCTTTTTGGCATAAGCCGGATACTCTCCACGGGATTGTACATCAATAAAGAAATAATTCACCCGGTCCTTTTCCATGGCTGCCCAAATGTCCTCCGGATCACAGCTGTAAGGATAGAACTGACCAGCTGCCAGCATACACCCAACCTTATTTTCCGGGTTAATCTCATGGGCCAGCTTTGTGGCAAGGGCAGAAGCTACCAGCTCATGATGCGCTGCCTGATATTGAATCTGCAGCTCATTCTCCCCGTCCTGAAAGGAAATGCCAGCGCCCATAAAGGGAAGATGCATCAACATATTAATCTCATTAAAGGTCATCCAATATTGCACCTTGCCGTCAAACCTTTTGAAAATCGCCTCGCAATAGCGCAGGTATGCGTCAATCAGCTTCCGGCTTCTCCAGGAGCCGTATTTCTGCTCCAGGGCCAAAGGCACATCAAAATGACAGATGGTTACTACCGGCTCAATGTGGTTGCGGATCAGCTCATCAATCATTTCCTCATAGAAACGAAGCCCCTCCTCATTGGGCACCTCCTCCTCTCCAGTAGGAAAAATCCTTGACCAGGCAAAGGAAAACCGATAACACTTAAATCCCATCTCCGCCATCAGAGCAATATCCTCTTTCCAGTGATGGTACATATCAATGGCTTCATGGGACGGATAGTAGGAGTCCTCCGGAAGTGTGCGGTAATCCATTTTCCCGGACATGACTGCCCTGCGGTTCTCGCCCCATGGAATCACATCCACTGTCCCCGGACCTTTTTTTCCTTCCAGATAACCGCCCTCACACTGATTGGCTGCCGTAGCGCCGCCCCACAAAAATCCCTGTGGCAATCCCTTCATCTCATCAACCGCCTTTCTCTCCTATTTTATCACCTTAATTACCGAATCTCCAGCCTTTACCTCCTGGTCTGTCACCCCCAGGACATCTCCATAGTCAAAGGTATTGCTGATAATTACCGGTGTAATCACATCATATCCCTCTTCCTTCACTTTTTCCACATCAAAATCCACAAGCGGCGTGCCAACTGTCACCTTATCACCGGATTTAGCCCGCTGAGTAAAATACTTCCCACCCAGCTTCACTGTATCCAGCCCAATATGAATCAGCACCTCCACCCCGTCATCTGATTTTAAACCAATGGCATGAAGCGTCTCAAAAACCGTGACCACAGTCCCATTTACCGGAGATACCACATGTCCGTCTGCTGGAATAATCGCTACCCCTTTTCCTAAAATCTCCTCAGCAAAAGTGGGATCGCTCACTTCTTTTAAAGTCACTGCTGTTCCGGATACAGGCGCACAGACTGTAGCTCCATTGGCAGAAACTGTGTTCTTCTCCACAGAAGCCTCTGGCTCTGTTTTGGCCGTACTCTCTTCCTCCTTTGGGTCCTTATACAGCACATAAGAAATCACAAATGCCACTGCAAAAGCAATTGCCGCGCCGATAATGGCAAAATAAAGGTCCTTCAGGCTGTCCCCGCCAATATAGCTGGGCAGGGTCAAAAGTCCCGGTGAGCCTCCGGAATAGTTTTTCACATGCATCAGACCCACAAACAATCCGCCTGCCGCGCCGCCTGCCATGGCTGAGTACAAAGGCGTGCGCTTGGGAACATTAATACCAAAAAGGGCTGGCTCTGTAATGCCGCAGACTGCTGTGATTCCAGCGGAATACGCCAGCTGCCTGGTCTCTTCCACCTTACTTTTAAAAGCCACTGCAAGGGTTGCAGCTCCCTGGGCAATGTTGGACGCCAGATTGTTCGGATACACCAGACTGTCATATCCCATGGTCATCCGGTTATTGATTCCAACCGGAACAATGGCATAGTGAGTGCCAGTCATAACCAGCAGCGGGAATACAGCGCCAAGCACCATGGACACCAGCCATCCATAAGCTTCCATGGAGCGAAGGAAATCTGCCAGGTAATTACTGATAATATAACCTGCAGGACCCAGCACGGACAATGTGACCACGCCCGTAACCAGGGCTGTAATCAAAGGCTTTGAGAAAAATTTAATGGCCTTTGGTGAAATCTTGTCAGCCACTGGCTCTACCACAGACATAAACCATACAGACAGAATAATGGGAATAACCGAAGAGGAATATCCCGCATTATAAATCGGAATCATAAACAAACGAATCGCCTCTCCTGACTCCTTGGATGCTGCCACCATGTTGACAAAATTGGGATGCAAAAGCATTCCGCCCAGCATCATAGCCAGATAGGGATTGCACTTAAACTTTTTGGCTGCTGAGTTGGCCAGCAGAATCGGCAGGAAATAAAAGGTTGCGTCTGCCATAAAATTAATTACCTGGTAGCTCTGGCTGCCGGAATCCACCAGCTTAAACGCCACCAGAAGGGACAAAACTGCCTTTAGCATACCAGACGCTGTCAGCGCCGGAAGAATGGGAGTGAAAATCCCGGACAGGGTGTCAATGGCTGTGGCATACCAGGGCTTTTTCTCTCCGGCTCCTTTCTCGCTGTCCTTGATCTCGCACATCTCATTCAGCGGCTTATACACACTGGCCACATCACTTCCAATAATGACCTGATACTGACCGCCGCTGCTGACCACGCCCATAACCCCCTTGGTCTTCTTGAGCGCATCTGTGTTGGCTTTGCTTTCCTCCTTCAGGTTGAAACGCAGCCGGGTTGCACAGTGGGTCAGACCGGACACATTGCCGCTGCCTCCCACATTTTGCAGAATTACTTCTGCAAGCTTCTTGTAATCCATGGTACATCCTCCTTTATGTTCAGCCCTTTGGGCTTACATCTCAAATATTCTGCTCCTTTGGACCTGAATCTCAATAAAAACTAAAAAAGAAAAACCCGGATCACGGCATCACAAAAACACCGTCATCCGGGTATAGCCTTTCCTTTTCAGAAAGTAACAATCCCTGCTTTTTATTTTTTCACATAGCTATTCTGACTGCATTGTCATCGGCTTTTTATGCTGTAACAATCTTATTGTCATCTGTCTTTTGTATGCAGTCACAGCCCCATTATCCTCCGCTTTCCTATGATGACATTGTCATCCGCCGGATGTGAACGGTCAGATAAATGATCTCATCCTCTGTCAGCTCCCTGCCGAATTCCTTCTTCATATAATCCTGTATCTTCAGAGCGCATAAATATTCCTTCTTATACTGCTCCTTTAACATCAGAAGAAAGCTTTTGTCATCCTCATCAATCTCTGTCCCGTTAAACACTCTCTGCACAAAAAATTTCACATGAGTAATAAAACGCTCATAATGAAGAGAATACTCATCCAGTTCTGTATGAAAGTGATACTTTACAATATTGACAATATTCTGGATTATCCGGGTCATATCCGTTGTCTGTCTCATGCTGTCAAAATCCATGGATGCACTGACCAGATGAAGGGCAATAAATCCCGCCTCATCCTCCGGAAGCTCCACTCCCAAACGCTTTTGAATCATGGACAGCGCCTCTTTTCCAATCAAATACTCATGGTTATAAAAACGCTTGATCTCCCACAAAAGTCCATTGCGAAGGGATATGCCCTGGCTGGCCCGGTCAAGGGCAAAGCTGATATGGTCCGTCAAAGTCAGATAAATATTCTCATTCAGCCTCTTCCCAAGAGAAGTCTTGGCAAAACTGATAATCTCATTGGTCAGCTGAATCCGTTCTAACGGCACCTTTTCCAAAAGCTGTACCAGCCGGCCAGATTCTGCTGCATTCTGAGCAGTGTAAACCTTCTCCACCAAAGCTTCATCAATAGAATCCCCCGGCTTTTTCTTAAACCCCAGGCCGCATCCCATTACCAGAATTTCCTGCCCTTTGCTGTTAAAAGACTTTACCAGGTTATTATTGATTACTTTTTCAACCTTCATCCCCATCGTCCATTCCATCCCAGCATTTCCAGTGTCTTTCATTGAATCAAAAAAGACTATCCCTCCTTGTACCAATGAAACACAACTTCCAATGATAGCAAAGTGGTATAGCCTGCATGACCAGTAACAATCCATTTACTATGTACAATCTTAACACAGGAAGCCATTCATGTCAATTATAAATTGTAGAAAATTCAGACTCAAAGGGTTCCATCTCCTTCCAGATTCTTACCTCTCCTATTTTATCCATCCCCTTTTGGCTTTCGTCCCGGCAGAAATCTTTCCCTCTCTCTTTTTCAGATGCCTTTTCAAATCTCAAACGCCCTCAGCGCTTCATGAACCTTGTCCCTAAACAACTCTTCAGGATTGTTGTACACAGAATCCAGCACCTTTTCGTAAACCTTGTACTCCGGTTTCCGAAACCTGAAAACATCTGTCTGAGGCGAGAGACAGCGAATCAGCTCCATGACTTCCTTTACGTGCTCAATATTAATCTCCTCTCCCCTGCTTGACAGAATGGCAAACAGCATTCCCAGCCTCCATGTCATAGCCTTCGCACAGATCACATTGAAATAAATACCAGCCAGAGGAACTTGCCCCATCACCTTGTCCACCACAAGATCAAACAGAATTTCATTGGAAATCTGCCTGACAATGGCTGTCATAGCATCCCTTTCCACAGGCCTGCGCCCATAAAGCTCCCTTAGCTCGTCAATCATGGGCGTATAATGGGTAAAGATTACCGCGCCGTCTGCAAGAATCGTCACCGGAAATCCAAATACGCCGCTGAGTCCCTGCAAGGCAATATTACTGTTAGCATAGCTGCTGATAATACGGTATGATTTTGCCGTTTTCCCCAAAATCGCCTTCTGTTCCTGCTCCATCATAAGAAAAACCGCCTTTCGTTTATAATATGAATCCATTCTATTGGCTTATCTGCCATAATCCGATTCTTCCCACAATCAGTCCCGCGTCTCCAGCAGTACGCACTCCATCCAGGTTCAGTCAACTGTGAATTGATATTTGGCAGTTTGTCCACTCAAAAAAAGAAACTCTTCTGTTTCACTTTTCATCTTCTTTGTCCACAACATACTTGGCAGCCTTGTATGCACCATACACGACAGCACCTCCGATTGCAATTGGCGTACCCACCGGACTCATTCCAATCAAAACCCCGACTTTTGTGCCGATCTTTGTTGGTATTGGCGCCTTATCCAAAGCCTCTCCAATCTTCTCCATACCGTTTACGAAATCTCTAAGATATTTACTCATATTCCTAATCCACCTTTCTGCAAAAAGTACCAATAGAGTTATGAAATCTGCCTTCCATATCCACCAGTATTCCATACTTCCGAAACGCCTCCGGCGTCCTCGCCGCCAGTCCGTCTAAAAGCCGGTATTCCCCGCCTATGATCCGGTCAAATAACGCTTCATCTGCCACGATCCATTTCTCCACCCGGATATTCCCATTATAGGAAAAAACCGGATTCAAATATTCCAGCAGGGCGATGAAGTACCGAAGGGCAGCCGGATTCCACATATTCAGATAAATGTTCAATTTTGAATAATAGATACCCAGGAACAGTTCCAGCCCCATCTGGTTCAGATTATTCATCAGGATTTCGCGGATCACATTCAGGGTAGCATAGTCAATATAGGTTTTGTTCCGCTCGATCTGTTCTATATTCATTTTTGCTGTATCCATAACTGTCCCAAAATGCCATTCCTCCTTTCTTCCCCTTCCTGTGGCTCCATTTTACCATCCATCCCCCATTTTTTTGTCATCTTAAAAGCGACATTTCCCGGTTTCAGGCATTCCCGTATTTTTGAACCACCGCGTCAAAACCGCCGGACTGTTCCCACTCAAAGAGCTGCTTAAGCCGGAGAATTGACCAGGGGTGGGTGGCGGTAAGCGTAAAATTGGCGTAAAGAAGCTTGCCCACCAGATCGGCATTTCCCATTTCAAAATCCTCCGCCTGCTTTAATACCTTGTCCCATGAAAAATCAATATAATCAATGCGGTCAGAATGTCCCAGCATTTTCATGGTCTGGCTGAGCGTAGCTTCTATATCCCCGGAGGCGATAAGCCCCGCCCGGTCCGCCGTGTACTCTGATTTTCTGCTCCAGTCCATAATCGCGTACTGCAGCCCCACTGCCACTCCCTGGGCAAACCCGCCAAAGGAAGACAATATGCTGTTCAGACTATAGGCAAGATTGTGATACAGCACATGTCCGCTCTTGATGTGACCAATCTCATGTCCCAAAAGCTGAAGCATTTCCCCATCCGAGTAGTCTGAGATACAGGAGGAGTTCACCACGATAAAATTCTCCTTCGCCCCCGCGGCGTAAGCATTGTACTGATAGCCAAGCTGGCTGTACAAGGGATATTCCTTCGGCATATCAAGACGCGCTAAAGCCATCTGGTACAATCGGTAAATCCTGGGATTTGTCTTCTCTGTTATCCGGAAATTATTTCCGGCACATTCTGCCCACAAATCGCTTTTGATAGATATATCCAGATATTTTGCCATGACAAGATCCAAAACAGGAAGCTTCCGCAGAGCAGCCATGGCCGCTTTTTCCCCCGGGTGCTCATAATCTGTAGTTTTCAATCCTTTTAATCTGTCGTACATCCTCACACCTCGCTCTCTTCCAGAACCTCATCATATCCGCCGCTCTGATACCATTTATAAAGCTCCGCGTACCGCGAAGCTGTCCACTGATTCCTCGCAAGCGCCGTAGTAAGCTTCTGATAAACACCCGCCGTTCCGCTTCTTTGCAAAAATTCCATCGCCTGTTCCAGATAGGGGTTGTCTGGCTGATCCA
>CATLIJ010000135.1 GCA_949948825.1 uncultured Clostridiaceae bacterium | reverse complement strand
CTTAGGAGGCGTGTGCTCTATCCAGCTGAGCTACGAGGACTCGAACGATATGAAGTTTATGAAAAGAGCTTTTTTACCTCCACGGACTTTGATGACCGGGATATTAGGAGGCGGTCGCTCTATCCAACTGAGCTACGGAAACTCAACTCTCTACTATTATATTCATAAAACTCTCTGCCGTCAAGCAGAAAATTCCTTCTTCTGCAATAAGCCCTCTCCTGCAATAAAGGCTGTCACTTAAATTGCTAACGCAAATGAAATAAAGCTATAGCAATGATTTTTTCTTTTCATTTCTTGATAGATATGTTATGATATATTTTATGTAATAAAACATATTCAGGAGGGAGCATGGAACAAATTTCACTAAAGATAGGTGATCGGCTGAAAGAGATCCGAAACATAAGGCAGCTTACGCTGGATGATACTGCAGAGCTGACTGGTGTGAGCAAGCCAATGCTGGGACAGATTGAGCGGGGGCAGTCTTCACCTACCATCAATGTATTATGGAAGATTTCAACGGGATTAAAAATACCGCTGTCCTTCTTTTGCAGGCAGGAGGAAGCGGAATACACGATTGCCGGACTAGATAAAGAAAATATTATTACAGAAGGAAATGGAGGAATACGGGCATACCCCCTGTTTTCTTTTGATCCGGTACGGAATGTGGAGGTGTTTTATATTGAATTTGATGCAGGAGTGCGGTACGAATCGCTTCCTCATGTGGCAGGAGTGGAAGAATATGTTTTTTTGGTGCAGGGGACGCTTACCATGGTGATTGGCGGGAAGGAAGTGTACTTAGAGGAGAAGCAATCCCTGCGGTTTGGAGCAGATATTTCCCATGCGTACCACAATACTTCAGACAGAACCTGCGCAGCTTATAATGTGATTTTTTATCCTAACAGCTAAAGGAGATAAGAAAAAATGTACGAATTAGAGCAAATCAGTGAAAAATGTTATTATATAAATTGTCCGGCAAAGATTGGTGTCTATGTTGCGGACAAGGATCATGTCTATCTGGTTGACAGCGGAAATGACAAGGATGCAGGGCGGAAGGTCAGACAGATTCTGGATAAGAATGGCTGGCATCTGATCGCTATTTTGAATACTCATTCTAATGCAGATCACATTGGCGGGAACAAATATCTGCAGGGACAGACAGGATGTAAGATTTATTCTGGCGGCATAGAGGCAGCTTTTACAAAATATCCGGTATTGGAGCCGGCTTTCCTTTACGGCGGTTATCCGTGCAAAAATTTGCGTCACAAGTTTTTGATGGCTCAGGAGAGTGATGTGACGGATTTTTCAGATGAAAGTTTTCCAAAGGAGATTAAAGTGATCCCTCTGCCGGGGCATTTTTTTGACATGGTGGGGTTCCGTATGCCGGACGACGTGGTTTTTCTTGCGGATTGCATCAGCAGCAGGGAGACTCTGGAAAAATATGCGGTTTCTTTTCTTTATGATGTGAGCGCTTATCTGCAGACATTGGATAAGGTGGAGAAGATGGAGGCAGCCATGTTTGTTCCTGCTCATGCAAAAGTCTCTGTGGATGTTAGAGAGCTTATCTGTTATAATAGAGAGAAGGTACATGAAGTGGCAGAAAGGATTCTGTCTATCTGCAGGGAGCCCATGAGCTTTGAGCGGATTCTGCAGGAAGTATTCAAAGGATATGGCCTTGATATGAATTTTGAACAGTATGTGTTGGTGGGGAGTACTGTGCGGTCTTATCTTTCCTGGCTGAAAGATGTTGGGAGGCTGACAGCTGCTTTTGAAAGCCATATGCTGCTTTGGAAGAGCATATAAGAGGAGAAATGAGGTCAGGAGAAGGGCCAGATCCAAAACGTGTTGAAAATGTTTTGACAGATTGAGACTGCTTATTCAGGAATCCTGTGAATCTGCAAAAGAAAAATACAAAAGGCGAGGATGAAGGTGATTCGGATGAGGAAGAAAATCATTGAATTTATGAGACAAAATGGTATTGCTGTTTTTGCGGAGGCGGACAAAGGGTCAGGAGTAATACATATAGAAAAGTTGGGAAGCCTGGAAAGCTGGGACTTGTTTCAGCAATTGGTGCTGTACTCGGAGGTAGATGTTTTGTGTGACAGAACAAGAAGCAAGTTCCCATTTCAGGTATGGGGGCAGGGAGATACTGGATGCCTCATTTCCTGGCTTGATGAGAACAAGGCCACTGCTATGTTTTTCGACTCTGAGCGAAAGGAAAAGGCATTGACAGACTGGCTCCGGATATTGGATCAAAAGGTACGCATGCTTTATAAGTCGGTGGAATAGTTTCTAAGAAAATCTTTGAATAAATCACAACAGGAGGTAATGGTTATGTGGTTTGTTATGAATCCAGAAGAACTGAATTACTATCAATGCAGCTTATCCCTCAAAAAGGCGCTGGTTTCCGACTCTATGCGGTTCCAGAACGAAATCATTTGTGATAATTGATGTGTGGAAGCAGGGGGTGGAAATGAACTGCAAACTGCAGGAAATTCCGGTTTAAAAATAAAAGCATTGAAAAAATGGATACGAAAGGACAAATAATATGACAGAGTGTAAAGTGATGATAAAATCTACCCTTAAAAAGGTAAAAGCCCGGTTTCGGGAATATGATGACATGGAGTTTGAGAAGCGGGGAGATTGAATTTTGGCGGAGAATTATTCCGGCACTCAGCTCTTTGGCTGGGAAATTGCCTCCTGGGTGGAGCTTGCTGGGAATGATGAATTGATTTATGCCTATTATGACGAGGATATGAATGCAGAGTTTATTCACATAAAGGATGGAGTTTGCCTGCGGGTCTATCAGGAATATGACGGAGAGTTGGATTTGGATGAGGGCGAGGACTTGGGAGTTTCCATTTCAGGGTGGTCTGATGCGGCTGATTATATGGCTGAATATATGATTTAACTTTGTGATGATGATGAAATAAGGTTAAATTAGAACATTATATCACATAGCGCATTCCTTTGGATGAGTTGATATATTATGAAAGACCGTAAATGATTAGGACAGACAGGAAAAGAATAAAAGGCATCGAACTATGAGAAAGCAATCAGGAAAAAAGAAGAAAATCAGGCTGTTTCTGTTGTGTACAGCGTTTTTGTGTGTTGTCATATGGATTTTATGGGGCAATACAGCTTTGATGGTAAGTGTAATTACGATCACAGGGGAACGCATCCCTGCTGCATTTTCCGGATTTCGGATTGCACAGGTGTCAGATCTGCACAATGCTGAATTTGGAAAAAACAATACACGGCTGTTAAACTTATTGTCAGAATGTAAACCAGATATTATTGTGATTACAGGAGACTTTGTAGATTCCAGTCATCCGGATTTTGATATAGCTCTTAGCTTTGCAGAAGAGGTGGTTCGGATTGCGCCGGTTTACTATGTGACAGGCAATCATGAAGCAAGGCTTTCACAGTATGGCATATTAAGAGACAAACTGGAAGCGGTTGGAGTGTCTGTACTGGAGGACAGGGCGGTGCAGCTGAAGTCTGATCTGGCCAGGGAGTCGGCTTCCGGGCTGGATAGAATGCCAGAGCTCGATGATGAGACGATTACGCTCATAGGTCTTTCAGATCCTAAATTTATGATAAATACCTATGAGGCTGGGGAAACTTCGGTTATGGTCAGAACAAAACTGAAGGCTTTGGCTGACGCGGGAGACAGTTACACGATTCTGCTGTCCCACAGGCCAGAGCTGTTTGAAAGCTATGTGGACAGCAGCATTGATTTGGTATTAAGCGGGCATGCCCATGGGGGACAGTTCCGGCTTCCGTTTGCAGGAGGTCTAATCGCACCGGATCAGGGACTGTTTCCAAAGTATGATGCAGGATTATATACAGATGGCAGCACACACATGGTAGTGAGCCGCGGTATTGGAAACAGCATCATACCAATCCGGTTCCATAACCGGCCTGAGGTTGTTTTGGTGGAGCTTTGTTCTGACCCGTAAAAGCTTTAAACAATGAAAGTTTGTCTGAAAAACAAAGATTGAGAGGAATCTATAACATATGAAAAAGAGAGCATTTCAGGCGGCTCTGCCTTATACCATACCCATTGCAGTAGGATTTTTATTTCTTGGCATGTCCTATGGATTTCTGATGAGGAGCAAAGGGTTTTCGGTGTTGTATCCCATGCTGATGAGCTTCTTTATTTTTGCCGGGTCCATGGAATTTGTGACCGTCAACCTGCTTTTGTCAGCATTTCATCCCGGACATGCGTTTTTGCTTGCTCTGATGGTCAATGCCAGACATTTGTTTTACGGAATCTCCATGCTGGACAAGTATAAGAACGTGGGCTGGAAAAAGTTCTATCTGATTTATGGAATGTGTGATGAGTCTTTTACTGTTAATTGCAGTGTGACGCCGCCGCCGGAGGTGGACAGAGGATGGTTTATGTTTTTTGTCACCCTGTTAAATCAAATATACTGGGTAAGCGGCGCAACTCTTGGCGCGCTTCTTGGGTATGTCATTCAATTTGATACCAAAGGCATTGAATTTGTGATGACAGCCCTGTTTGTGGTGATGTTTCTGAACCAGTGGGAGGAAAGCAAGGATCATCGGTCTGCCCTGACAGGAGTGGGATGTTCCCTTCTCTGCCTGCTGGTCTTTGGAAGCGGACAGTTCATTTTACCAGCAATGGCTTTGATTATTTTGTGTTTTACATTTGGCAGGAGGAAAGAATATAAGGAGACAACAGGTTGAAAGAAAAAGATTTCATTACCCATTTGTATCGGAACAAAACGAAAGGAATATAAGTGAAATGACAACTCTACAAAGCATTTTTACGATAGCTGCAGTTGCAGCAGGAACTGTGCTGACCCGGTTTCTGCCGTTTCTTATTTTTCCGGAGGGAAAGACGCCGCCAAAGTACATAACCTGGCTGGGAACTGTGCTGCCTCATGCAGTTATTGGCCTTCTGGTGGTTTACTGCCTGAAAGATGCGGTTTTCTCTGCCAGCCACGGACTGCCAGAGCTGATTGCCATGGGATTTATTTTTATCCTGCATAGATGGAAGAAGAATACTCTGCTGAGCATTGCAGGCGGGACGGTATTTTATATGTTTCTTGTACAAAATTTTTTTTGAAAGAAGAAAAAACCTGACAAAGGGTGTCAGGATATATGTGATACAATATGTGCATCAGTAATTGATTGCATGAAACCTGCAAAAGGAATGGAGGAAAAGAAATGGTAAATGTGAACCAAAAGTTTTGTCAATGTTGTGGTATGCCTATGGGAGAGACGGATGAACTGTATGGAACAAATGCAGATGGCAGAAAAAATGAGGATTATTGCAAGTATTGCTTTGCCAATGGGGAATTCACGTTTCAGGGGACAATGGAGGAGCTGATTGAAATATGTGTTCCCAATATGGCTGCAGCCAACCCGGATATGAATGAGGAGGAGGCAAGGAGAAGCATGCTGCAATGGTTTCCCACATTAAAACGCTGGAAAACCCTCAATTCATGATTGGAAGACAGTTTCCCAATCATTTGGAAAACAGTCTCCTAGCCATTTGGAAAATCCCAGCAGTTCAGACGGGGTATCTTCTTGTCTGTGTTTCACGGACAGGAAGATGGCTGTCCATCTGATGTGGCAACTGACATGAATTTTGGCTTACAAGTGAGTTGACGCCCCAAATTCATGTCAGTTGCCCCGCTTCTGGATTGTTACGGAAAATCAATATGCCCTTGCGGATAGAATCAGCTCCACTGCATCTGATTCCAATATATTCAGATGGGCCAGTTTATTTCTTGAATTCCGGTATAGTTCCAGTTCCTGATATTCGTTGGTGTTTACCAGAATCCTTCCGTTTGCGGCAAGATACAAGAGAGTGCCGATCTCCACATCCTCTGGTTTGTCAACAAGCTCTCCATAAGAGCTGCTGATGGGCAAAGCGCTCTGGATGGCAGCATAATATTTTTTTATAAAATGGCTGCGGTATTTTTCTATGGCGGGAAATACATGCTTCAGCTGAGTTTCCCATATAAAAGTTTTTATTTCCTCATTGTTTTTGGAGAAGCAATAGGCATTGCCATCACTTCTGTATTTTTCTTCTTTGATCTGATGAATCACCCTTATGGGATCTTCCAGAAACCGGCTTCCCATGCGGACGCATTCTGCACATAGTTCCATATCATCTCTGCACAACGTGGCCACCAGCTCGGCCAGATAGGGGCGCAGGTAATCCTTGCAGCTGTTTTCCGTGGCAGCAAGAGCGCAAAAGGCAAACTGGTCGTAAGCGCCGATATTCTGGCTGAAAATCATTTTCTTCAGTCCTTTTTTTGCACTGTGAACAAAGCTTTCTTTGTTGATTTCCAGTATGAAGATGGCAGGCGTTTTGTTGGTGACATTTTTGTTATATTCAATAATAAAATTCATCCATTCATCATACTTTGTTTCAGGAATATCTGTGATCCATAGATACCGGTCATTTAAAACCGTATCTTCGCATTGTCCCAAAAAAGAGGCATAAGTCATTCCGTAGCGATAGGAGGATCTTCTTTCCTCCGGGCAAAATTGGTTGAGAAGATACAGGCCTGCCTCTTCCTCTGGGCAGGAGATGATCTCAAAAGAGTTTTTTGGGTTTTCCAGTTTCAGCTGGTCCTCCACCAGCTCCAGCAGGGTATTGCGCCAGGGAACATTTTCCGGCAGGGAGAGGAGAATGCTCTTCCCCTCCACTGCTGTATGGACAATATCCTCCATAAATTTATGTGCCTTTGTAATATGGTTCCACCATAGCCTGTCCACGTTAATCCTCCATATATTTCAATAATTCGTCGTCAATCTGCTGAATGGTTCCCATCATCTGACAGAAGCTGTGCCTTGCAAACCGGTACCGGCCATTCCCAATATGCTGTAAAACATTCAGCTCACACATTTCCTCCATCAATGCAGTAATATTTTCTGTGCTTATGGAGGACAGCTTTCGAATCAGGAGAGACTCTGCCAGGGCGAGTAAATCC
>CATLIJ010000134.1 GCA_949948825.1 uncultured Clostridiaceae bacterium | reverse complement strand
TGGGGGCAGGGCTTTTGCTGGATTATGGCTTAAGGCAGTATGGCCTTCGGGAGCGGGACGCGGTACTGGTCTATGGGGCAGATGAAAAACCGTATTTAAAGGAGTCTCCGGAGATCTTTTTCAATTTGTCCCATTCCGGAACCATAGCTATGGCGGTCTTTGGGGACAGGGAGCTTGGCTGTGATGTGGAAAGGGTTGGAAAGCCGGATTTGAGGGTGGCGCAGCGTTTTTTTGCTCCGGAAGAAACAAAGGTTTTGGAGAAGATTCAGGAGGAGAAGGAACAAGCTTTGATGTTTTACCGTTTTTGGACCTTAAAGGAGAGTTTTCTCAAGGTGACGGGAAAGGGGATTCGTATGCCGCTCCAGGAATTTTGTATTCATTTGGGACCTCCGGTTTGGGTGGAAAGGGAACACGGAGCGGAGAATTATGGATTTGCAGAGTTTTCCCTGCCTGGATATGGGGCCTCTTTGTGCGTGGAGGGAGGAGGGGAAAGCCTGAAGGTGGAGGAGCCAAGGTTTTTGGAGCAGGATGATCTGGATAAGCTAAAATGAAAAGTACAGATTATTTAAAACAGCTGTTTTTCGGATTGGACAGCTGTTTTTTTTGTGCGGATACACGGGTTTTTTCTTTTTTGCATATGATGATAGAAGACAGGCTTTTGCCTGTCTGCTTACAAGGACAAAGCAGGGAAAGGAGGATATGAGCAGTGGAGAAAATTGTGTGGAATGAAAAGTTCAATATTGGTGTGGAGGCAGTGGATAAAGCCCATGCCGGGATTTTCCGGATGGTGGGAAGACTGATGGAGCTGGTAGAGTATCAGCCAGACTGCCAAAGCGCATGTAAGGAAAGCATAAAATTTCTGGAGAACTATACCATGACCCATTTTTCTCAAGAGGAAGCTTATATGCGTTCTGTTGAATATGAAGGATATGCAAAGCACAAAAAACACCATGATGATTTTCGGGATATCACTCTGGTTTCCCAAAAGGAATATCTGGAGCTGTCGGACTATTCCCCCACAGCAGTAAGACGTTTTGTAGGAGTTTTGATTGGATGGCTTACCGGACACATTATGACAGAAGACCAGGCAATTACCGGCAATATAGAAACACAGAGAATTTATGATGAATCAGCGGATACATCAGTGATAGCAAATGCAGTGAATCAGGCTATGGGTGATATTTTCCATTTGAAGGCAGAGCTGGTGAGCGCGGCATATAATGGCAGCAGCATTCGGAAGGGATATTATTACCGGTTGTGCTATGATATGGAGGAGGGAAGAAAGATTCAGCTTTTGCTTGCAATCGAGGAGCAGCTTGCCCGCCGCGGAGTTGGTATGATGCTGGGACTGGCTTCCATGCAAAAGCCGGAGCTGGTAAAGGATGCTACCATGCAGATTATGAAACAGTTTTTCCATCATATGGGCAAGATGTTTAAATCTGATGTAAAATACCAGCTTTGTGAGGAGGGGATGCTGACCCGGCATGAGTTCCGGGAGGACTTTATGACCCGGTATTCCGGCAATCTGCTGTTTGAGACCCGGTTAGGGTATTTTATCCTTTGTTCCAAAAAGTGGTAGAAATCAGCAAAAGTCAAAGCAAGACAAAACAAGACAGAACAAGGCATATGTTTTCTTGCATATGCCTTGTTGCTTAGCCAAGCTCTGTAATCCTGCTGAATGGGATTCCTTACTTAACCAAACAGAGCGCCCAAAAGTCCATAGGACAGCAGGGACATGATGACAGTTGCCATAATAATCCCAAGCAGTATGGCTGGGATGGATTGGCGGAGCTTCATGTGAAGCAGGGAGGCTACCAGGGAGCCGGTCCAGGCGCCGGTGCCGGGAAGGGGTATGCCCACAAAGAGGACCAGCCCCCAGAAACCATAGGTTTCCACCTGACCCTTGTGTTTGTCTGCTTTTTCTCTCACCCACAGGGCAATCCGGTCCAGAAAGGGAATGTTTTCCATCAGATCCAGCACCTTTTCAATCAGCAACAGAATAAAAGGAATGGGAAGCAGGTTGCCTGCAATACATAGAGGAATGGCTCTTAAAATCGGTACATTCAAAAGGGCGGGGGAAGCGGCAAGCAGTCCGCCTCTTAACTCCAGAATGGGGATCATGGAGATGATAAAAATAATGATTTCGCCGGAAACCTTTCCGCCCAGGGCGGAGGTGAGTCCTTGTACCAGGGAATCTGTCATGGTTGGTCCTCGTTTCTTTTTGATTTTGATGCTGCTTTTCTGACGGCTGTCTGAACAGCAGCATTTTTATAACAGCCCCATTATATGCGATAATGGAAAAAAATTCAATGGATTCTTTGGGATTTTAGGAAGACTTGAGAAACCGGAGTATTTGTGGTAGACTATTGCTGATGAATCGGAATGATATGGAAAAAGAGTTTTTACAAGAAAAAGAGGAGGATGCTATTTATGAATCAAATGATGTCACAGGATACCTTGTGCGTACAGGGCGGCTGGCAGCCAAAGAACGGGGAGCCGCGGGTTCTTCCCATTTACCAGAGCACTACATTCAAATACGAGACCAGTGAACAGATGGGCCGTCTGTTTGATCTGGAGGAAAGCGGATATTTTTATACCAGGCTGGCCAATCCCACCAATGACGCGGTGGCAGCTAAAATCTGCGCATTGGAAGGGGGAGCGGCGGCTATGCTGACCTCCTCAGGACAGGCGGCTAATATGTATGCTCTGTTAAATATCTGTTCAGCAGGGGATCATGTGGTCAGCTCAGCGACCATATACGGGGGAACGTCCAATCTTCTGACGGTTACCTTAAAGCGTTTCGGGATTTCCTGTACTTTGGTGGACCCGGATGCAGATGAGGAGGAGCTGGAGCAGGCATTTCGTCCTAATACCCGTGCTGTGTTTGGGGAGACCATTGCCAATCCGGCTCTGGTGGTTCTGGATATTGAGAAATTTGCCCGGATTGCCCATAACCATGGGGTGCCCCTGATTGTGGACAATACCTTTGCCACGCCCATCAACTGCCGTCCTTTTCAGTGGGGAGCAGATATTGTGACTCATTCCACCACCAAATATATGGATGGCCATGCGATGTGTGTGGGCGGATGTATTGTGGACAGCGGCAATTTTGACTGGGAGGCTCACAAGGACAAATATCCGGGGCTTACCACGCCGGATGAGTCTTATCATGGAGTGATTTACACGCAGAAATTCGGTAAGGGGGCTTATATTACAAAGGCCACAGCACAGCTGATGCGGGATATGGGTTCCATTCAGTCTCCTCAAAATGCTTTTCTTCTCAATGTGGGACTGGAGACGCTGCATCTTCGGGTGCCGCGCCATTGTGAAAATGCAAAGAGAGTGGCAGAGTTTTTGAAGGCCAGAGCAGATGTGGACTGGGTGTGTTATCCTGGGTTAGAGGGGGATAAGTATTATGATCTGGCAATGAAATATATGCCAAAGGGTACCTGCGGGGTGATCTCTTTTGGGCTGAAGGGAGGAAGAGAGGCTGCTGCAAGGTTTATGGACCGGCTGAAGCTGGCTGCGATTGTGACTCATGTGGCGGATGCAAGGACTTCTGTGCTGCATCCGGCCAGCCATACCCACCGGCAGTTAAATGATGAGCAGCTGCGGGAGGCAGGAGTGGACCCCTCCATGATCCGGCTGAGTGTGGGGATTGAGGAGGTGAAGGATATTATTCAGGATTTGGAGGAGGCTTTGGGAGAATAAGCAAGGGAAGAAGATTCCCTTGTGAACAAGGACGAAATGATTCAGGCGAAAGGCAGGGAGTGGATGAACCGGAAAAAATGGAAGAGGTTTCTGAGAGTGATTTTTGGGAGAACGGCGTTTGTGATGCTGTTTCTGCTGATTCAGATTTTTGTGCTCTTTGGGGCATTCAAATGGCTGGGAGACCATATTTTCTTTGTGTATGGAGGATTTACCCTTTTAAGTGCATTTGTGGTGATCTATATTCTCAACCAAAGGCAGAATCCTATCTATCAGCTGGCCTGGGTGATTCCGGTGCTGGTATTTCCTGTGTTTGGAGCCATGTTCTATATTTTTATGAAGCTGCAGGTGGGAACCAGAAAGCTGGATGCACGGCTGAAGGAAAATTTACGGCAGACTGCCCCGTTTCTGAAACAGGAGGAAACGGTTATGGCCAAACTGTCAGAGACAGACAGAAGAACTGCTCATCTGGCTGAATATATGAACCATTATGGTGGATATCCAGTGTATGACCAGACCTATGCAGAGTATTTTCCTTTGGGAGATCTGTGGTATCCTAAGCTTTTGGAGGAGCTGGAGAAAGCTGAACAATATATTTTCATGGAATATTTTATTGTGGAGGAGGGAAGGTTTTGGGATTCTGTGCTGGAGGTGCTTGCAAGGAAGGCAGAGCAGGGGGTGGAGGTGCGGTTTATGTATGACGGCATGGGATGCCTGACTTTGCTTTCCCACCATTATCCTAAGCATTTGGAGCGGCTGGGAATCCGCTGCAAAATATTTTCTCCGGTAAAACCAGCTCTTTCCAGCTATCAGAATAACCGGGACCACCGGAAGATTACGGTGATTGACGGCCATACGGCGTTTACCGGAGGGATGAATCTGGCAGATGAATATATTAATGAGACGGTCCGGTTCGGCCACTGGAAGGATACAGCTGTAATGCTGAAGGGCAAGGCTGTCACCAGCTTTCTTATGATGTTTCTGCAGATGTGGAATGTGACAGAGCGGGCAGGGGAGGATTATGGGAAATATGTGAGATGTCCGGATCTGGTTGCTCTGGTCAAATGTCCTGTGGAGGGGTATGTTATGCCCTATGGGGACAGTCCGTGGGATGGGGAGAATGTGGGGGAGAGCGTATACCTGGATGTAATCAATGAAGCGGGAAGCTATGTGCATATTATGACTCCGTATCTGATTCTGGACAGTGATATGATTACAGCCCTGACGTTTGCGGCAAAACGGGGAGTGGAGGTTGAGATTATTATGCCCCATGTGCCGGATAAGGAGTATGCGTATCTTCTGGCCCGGTCCTATTATGGGGAGCTTTTGGCGGCAGGAGTGCGGATTTTTGAGTATACGCCGGGATTTGTCCATGCAAAGGTGTTCAGCAGCGATGGGGAAAAGGCTGTGGTAGGTTCTGTGAATCTGGATTACCGAAGCTTGTACCTGCATTTTGAGTGTGCGGTTTATCTGTATCAGTGCAGGGCTGTGGGTGATGTGGAGCGGGATTTTCAGAAGACTCTGGAACAGTGCCAGGAGATCCGGGAGGAGGACTGTAAGAAATATCCTGTGTGGAAGCGTCTGGCCGGGGCAGGACTTCGGCTGGCTGCGCCGCTTATGTAATGGGGAGGCGCTGGCTGAAGCAGGGGTGTCAGGGGCAGAAGAGCTGAAGGCTGTCAGCGCCAGATGAAACGAAGTGAGGAAAAGAAAAAGGCGGCTTCCTTTTCATGGGAGCCGCCTTTTGGAGTGGTGATCCATTGCCTGCTATGCCCGTAAGTCAATGTGCTGTCCCAAGCCGGTGACAGATGCTTCTAACATCTTGGAGATGGCATCCCCAGTAACCTCGGCGGTGTCCAGGGCTTTGGACATGACTGCCAGTTCCAGACCCGTCTGGATACTTCCGGGCATGGAATAGGATAATGCGGAAATATTCATAGATTTTGCCTCCTTATGGGCATATTATACTAAAAATGAGTGGGGAAGGCAAGAGCATATCCCTTTTTTATCTGTTTTTCCCCATCAGGTGAATGCTCTGGCTTTTGTCTGTGGAACATGGGCAAGAAGATGTCTTTGTATAACAGTATGGGTTTTGCGGCAGTTGTTATAGTTCACATAGAATAGAGGAAATTTTTTTGTCAGGTTGCGGATATGGTCTGTTGTATGCTATAATGGAAAATGTAGGAAGGGCTCATTTGTTCTGAATACAAGGTAACTGCCCCACTTAGGGGGTGAGAGTTAAAAACTCTGTTTTAAGTTGCCGGAGCATATTAACAGGAGGTCCAAAGAAATGGGACGAAAGAAACGAAGAAACGGGATGCTGGCTGTGATGTTGGCGATTGCGGTGCCGTTTTCGAACGTGTGCCCGGTTACTGCGGCAGAATTACCGGATCAGACGGCTTTGACAGAGGCCGAAGAGTCGGAGAAGCCGCTCGGTAATGAAGAGCAGAAAGATAAGGAGGTGGATGACACAGAAATTAATGGTAGGGACAAAGCGGAGGAGGCAGTGAAGACTGCTACACCTTCAAATGCCCAAAAGCCGGAAGCAGAGGATAAGGACCTTAAGGAGGAGGAGATCCAGGATGAATTTGAAGAGGTCCTTGTGAATGACCTGGAAGAGGAGCTTGAGAGTGACCAAAAGGAGGATTCTGAGAATGACGTGAAGGAGGATTCTGAGAATAACCTGAAGGAGGATCAGAAGGAGGACCTGAAAGAGGAACCTGAGAATAACCTGAAGGATGGTCTGAATGATGCTCTGAAAGAGGAAACTCCAGAGGAGGAAAAGCCAGAGGATTCTGTCCTGGTTTGGTCTGACAAGGCGCCGGTTTTGATGGAAGCCGAAGAAGAGGATGATTTATCAAGCCAGTTTTTCGGGATGGCCAGAGCGTCAGGGATTTGTCCGACGTATGACGAAGCTTATGAGGCGATGATAGCCAAGAAAAAGGAGCTTCCCGAGGGAATGGTCTGGACGAATTTTCAACCTTATGGGAATGATCCTTATGGGAATGAGGGTGAATGGGGAAAATACTATCGTTTTAAGGGCGGCCCGGTAAAAGGAGCGAGTCTAGGGGTTGGCTGTGCGGCATTTGTTTTTATACTGAGCGATGAGGCTTTTGACAATCTTCCGGCAAGGACGATTGACAAAGGAGGATTCGAGTATGAGGACGTGAAAGTGGGAGATATTCTCCGGGTGAATAACAGCCACTTTGTGATTGTACTTAGAGTAGGTTCCGGCGGAGTGACGGTTGCTGAAGGGAATTACAATAAGAGTGTGCATTGGGGACGAGTGCTTAGTAAGTCGGAAGTTCTGAATGCGAATTTTATTGTGACGCGCT
>CATLIJ010000133.1 GCA_949948825.1 uncultured Clostridiaceae bacterium | reverse complement strand
CGGTGATGGACCCGGTAAAGCATATGACAATGAAGCTGCTCAATGAGAAGTACGGGATTACAGAAGCAGACTTTTATCGGGCAGAGATTGAGATGGTTCCGGCTCAGAAGGCTGTGGATGTGGGGCTGGACCGGAGTCTCATCGGAGCCTATGGACAGGATGACCGGGTGTGTGCCTATACTGCACTGATGGCAGAGATCCAGACACAAAATCCCAAATACACCACTGTCACTGTACTGACTGACAAGGAGGAGATTGGGTCAGAGGGGAATACCGGGATGAATTCTGCTTATCTCCGGCATTATATGGAAGATCTGGCAGACATGGCAGGCATTCCGGTCCGGGAGGTGTTCCGAAATACTCTGTGTCTGTCTTCCGATGTAAATGCAGCCTTTGATCCTACATTTTCCGATGTATTTGAGGCAAGTAATTCCAGTTATGTAAATAAAGGCTGTGTGCTGACCAAATATACAGGGGCAAGAGGAAAGTCAGGAGCCAATGATGCCAGTGCGGAGACGATGGCAAGAGTGATTGATGCCATGGAGAAAGAGGCAGTATGCTGGCAGGCCGGAGAGCTGGGAGCTGTGGACCAGGGCGGCGGAGGCACCATTGCCAAATATGTGGCTCAGCTGGATATTGATGTAGTGGATCTGGGCGTGCCGGTGCTGTCCATGCATTCTCCCTTTGAGATGGTTGCCAAGCTGGATGTTTATTATACTTATCAGGCATTTCGGGCGTTTTTTAAAGTGTGACGAACATGAATTTTTTGTGAAAACATAACGAATGCTCTTTCTTTTGTGGGGATAGTATGGTATAAGTGTAAGGGCGCGGTCTGTGGGACCCGGGGAGTGAGGGCAGCTGTATTGTTAATAGGAAGAGAGAGGAATATCAGAATGAGAAAATTAGTAAAACCGTTGTTATGTGGTATGGCAGTGATGGTGCTGGCTACCGGGTGTTCAAAGAAGCAGGGGGATGGAGAGACCAGCTTAGCGGAAAGCCAGACTGAGACATCGGCTGAGTCTTCGTCAGAGGCTGAGACAGAGGCTGACCTGGGAGAACTGACGGTTTTAGGAGAATATAAGGGGCTGGAGATAACCCGTATGTCTACAGAAGTGTCAGATGAGGAGCTGGAGGAACGGATTCAGAGCATTCTGGATGCAAACCCGGAGTATGTGGCAGTGACGGACCGGGCGGCAAAGGATGGAGATATACTGGATATTGATTATGAAGGAAAAAAGGATGGGGTAGCTTTTGATGGAGGAACCGCACAGGGGTATAAGCTGGAGCTGGGGTCTGATACGTTTATTGACGGATTTGAGGATGGTCTTATTGGGGCAAAGGCCGGAGAAAAGAGAAGCCTGAATCTGACCTTTCCGGAGCAGTATGGATCTCAGGAGCTGGCAGGACAGGCTGTAGTGTTTGATGTGACAGTGAATGGAATTGAAGAAAAGAGAGATGCTGTGCTGGATATAAACTTTGTTCAGCGGATGACGGATTTTAATACAGTGGATGAGTTCCGGGCTGATACGCTGGCAGATTTGGAGATGGAGAAGCAGGAGCTGGCTGAGCGGCAGCTGGGAAATGATGTATTTCTTGCAGCTGTGGAAAATTCTCAGTTCCGTTTAAATGAAGATCTGGTTCAGGAGCAATATGAAAGCCAGATCAGCTATCTGACTGCCATGGCTCAGATGTATGGCATGACCATAGAGGATTATGCTTCCATGTCTGATATGACAAAGGAAGAGATGGAAAAGGAAATCAGGAACAATGTGGAAATCAGCATGAAGGTGCAGCTTTTGGTACAGGCCATTGGGGAAAAGGAAAATCTTCAGGTGGAGGAGGCAGACCGGGAGGAGGTTGCCCGGATGAATTTTACCACGGTTCAGGAACTTCAGGAAATGTATGGAGAGACTGCTGTGGATAATGCTGCCATGAGCAATAAAGTAGAGGCATTTTTAAAGGACAATGCAAATATCAGGTAAGATAAAATAGTAATGTTTGACAAATATTGATAAAATTTTGCTGATTTTTTAATTTTTGTTAATGAAAATTTTTATTAACTATGGTACAATAAGAATTGCGACAAAGATGTTCAGGACGCCGGGTTCGGGGATGCCGGCGGGGCCTGCAAAAAAGAAGGAGGATAAGAAAGTATGGGATACAAAGTCAGCTTCGAAGAAGTGAATAAGATCTTTGACCAGCTTCAGAGCGAATATGAGATCTGGGCTCCCAAAAGATTTGCTGGAAAAGGACGTTACTCCGACACAGACATTATCAAATATGATAAGGTTTCTAAAGTGGAAGAGATCGAGTTTGCGGAGAAGTCCGATTATCCGGCAAAGGAGGTTTTAAGTCCGGTTACTCAGTCCCTGTTCTACTTTACTGAGGATGAGTTCCGCGAGAGCAAAGCTACCAGCAAGAAGCTTCTGATTTTTATGCGTCCGTGTGATATCAACGCTCAGCATCATCAGGAGAAGATCTACCTGGAGAATGGTGGATTTGCTGATATGTACTATAAGAGAATGAATGAAAAAGTGAAGATCGTGATGATTGAGTGTACAGAAGGCTGGGATACCTGCTTCTGCGTAAGCATGGGTTCCAATAAGTCTGAAGATTATGCCCTGGCAGTACGTGTTGGTGACGGCCAGCTGACTGTGGATGTGAAGGATGAGGCATTTGCTCCTTTGTTTGCACAGGCTGCAGCTGTTGACTTTAAGCCGGAATATATTGAGAAGAACCAGATTGAGCTTACCATTCCTGAGATCCCCAACAAGGAGGTTTTGACGAAGTTAAAGAGCCATCCCATGTGGAATGAGTACAATAAGCGCTGCATTTCCTGCGGTTCCTGTACAGTAGCCTGCAGCACCTGCACCTGCTTCAATACAACAGATGTGATTTATAATGAGAATACAAATGTAGGCGAGAGAAAGAGAACTACCGCTTCCTGCCAGATTGAGGGCTTTACCGATATGGCCGGCGGACATGTATTCCGTAAGACGGCTGCTGAGAGAATGCGCTATAAAGTGCTTCACAAATTCCATGATTATAAGGCCCGTTTCAAAGATTTCCATATGTGTGTGGGCTGCGGCCGCTGCACCAGCAGATGTCCGGAGTTTATCTCCATCACCGCTACTGTGAACAAGATGGCAAAGGCCATTGATGAGATCATTGCGGAAGAAAGCAAATAAGGAAGGGGGACGAACAGAATGAATAACATTGTAAAACCGGTTCCGTGTAAGATTCTGGAAGTTAAGAAAGAAAGCAAGTTAGAATATACCTTTAAGGTGGAAACCGATATTAAGCCCAACCACGGGCAGTTTTTACAGCTCTCCATTCCGAAGATCGGCGAGGCTCCCATTTCTGTCAGCGCATATGGGGATGGCTGGATTGATTTTACAATCCGTTCTGTAGGTAAGGTGACAGACGAGATCTTTACCAAAGGACCTGGAGATGTGATGTTCCTCCGCGGACCTTACGGCAAAGGCTGGCCGGTAGACAAGTTTGAAGGCAAGAATGTGGTTGTGATTACCGGAGGAACCGGACTGGCTCCTGTGAGAAGTATGCTGAACAAGTTCTACAACGAACCTGACTATACCAAGAGTGTTACCCTGATTACCGGCTTTAAGAACGAAGAGGGAATTGTGTTCAAGGCAGAGTTAGAGAAGTGGAAAGACCGCTTTAACACCTTCTATACCCTGGATGCAGAGAAGAAGGAAGGCTGGAACACTGGCTTTGTAACTGAGTTTGTTTCCAAGGTTGACTGGGCGTCCTTTGGGGATAATTATGAAGTGGTAATCGTGGGACCGCCGCCAATGATGAAGTTCACTGGCATCGAGTGCAGCAAGTGCGGTGTGCCGGATGAGAAGATTTGGGTATCCTATGAGCGCAGAATGTCCTGTGCAGTAGGTAAGTGCGGCCATTGCCGTATTGATGAGGTGTATGTATGCCTGGAGGGTCCGGTATTCAATTACACCCAGGCAAAATATCTGGTAGACTAAGGAAGGGAGCGTAAATATATGAATCACGATATCGACGTTAAGAAAGTCCGTATAAATTGTTACAGACAGTCAAAGGTTGCCGGAGAATTCATGCTTCAGCTTCGCGTTCCCGGCGGTCTGATCAATGCAAAGCATCTGTCTCTGGTTCAGGAGCTGTGTGAGACCTATGGAAACGGTACATTTCACATGGGTACCCGCCAGACTTTGAATGTTCCGGGCATTAAGTACGAGAACATTGAAGCCTGCAATAAGAAGATCCAGGAATATATTAAGGATGTTGATGTGGAGATGTGTGGTGTGGATATGGAGACCATTGCCCATCAGCCTGCGGAGTATGATCCTCAGAGCGGCTATCCTACCATCGGCGCCCGTAATATTATGTCCTGTATTGGTAATGCTCATTGTATCAAAGGTAATGTGAACACTTATGAGCTGGCAAGAAAGATTGAGAAGCTTGTATTCCCGTCCCATTATCATATTAAGGTAGCAGTAGCCGGCTGCCCCAATGACTGTGTAAAGGCTAACTTTAACGATTTTGGCGTAATGGGCATTAACAAGATGGTTTATGACTATGACCGTTGTATTGGATGCGGCGCCTGTGCAAAAGCCTGTGAGCATCATGCAACCGGCGTGCTGACCCTGAATAAGGATGGCAAGATTGATAAAGACACCTGCTGTTGCGTAGGCTGCGGTGAGTGTGTGCTTGCCTGTCCCACCAGTGCATGGACCAGAAATCCGAAGAAGCTGTTCCGCGTGACCTTAGGCGGACGTACTGGTAAGCAGAATCCTCGTTCCGGCAAGCTGTTCCTGAACTGGGTAACAGAAGATGTGGTTCTTGGCATGTTTGCTAACTGGCAGAAATTCTCTGCATGGGCTCTGGATTATAAGCCGGAGTACCTCCATGGCGGACATCTGATTGACCGGGTAGGCTATAAGGAGTTTGTGAAGCATATCTTTGAGGGTGTGGAGTTCAATCCGGAAGCAAAGATGGCAGATGATATTTATTGGGCAGAGAATGAGCAGAGAGGTAATATGCACGTAATGCCTCTGTCTCAGCATAAGCATGCAGGCCCCCAGGCATAAAAAACTGCAGGCGCAAAGCAGTCAGGTATAGAAAGATTTATCTTAAGAGAATTCAATGATATACGAATGATTTAGAAACAAAATGGCAGTCATGGAAGCTGAAGCCGCTGAGAGTTTGTCAGGCGCGGAGGCGATATGACTGCTATTTTCTTTAAGCAGTATGGAAGGGAAGGGGTTGACAGAATGTGGTACAATAAATATAGGGAATTAAGGTTCATACAAAACAATCCTTTTAATAGAGAGGAGCAGAAGGATGGCTTTTTATACAAGGGGAAAGATTCAGGATATTCAGTTTAAAACGATTGCCTGTGCTCATCTGTCAGAGGAAGAACTGCTCCAATGTAAAAATTTAAGCTATCTGCCGAATATGTAATTCGCGATAAAAGATACAATCGTGTAGAGATTTGTGATATGTTAGAGGGTGTGGGTTTTCAAATAGAGGAAGTCCGATATGTTCAGGCCGGACATTGGGAAGATTCGCTGGATGCCTGGGATCCTGCTGCAAAAGAGATTTTAATATTTGCGGAGAAAGGTTTTTGATAAAATTGTATCTTGCAAATTATAATCATATATGTTATAATCGCTTCAGTTCAAATGAGGACTGAATATAAGAAGAATTAAGGAGGATTTTGCATGTTAAGTGTCATTGTAATGGAGAAAATAACTGAATAGAATCGTATTTTCGCCTTACAATGCTTAATATTGTGGAAATCTTTTTCAGGATAGCAGAAGCATGACAGTATGGTCATGCTTTTTATGTGCAGGTCCACACATGGAGGAATATGCCGCGAAGGCGGTGTGTGGGTCCTGCGGTGAGCAGGGGGAAACCGCCCCTGCTCGGTTTTTGATGCAGCAATCTACGAACAGGAGACTGCAGATGTCTCTGGTTTTGTAAGACTGCATCAGGTCCGTGAAAACCATGGTATGCTTTGTTTTAGGGCATTCCATGGTTTTTTGTGTTGTAAGGCGGGGAGGGGATAAATACAGACGTGCAGGAAACGATTGCACAATTTTATGGAAGGAAAAAAGAAATGAATACAGAGCATCAGATTGAATTTGACAAAGTGAAAGAAATGTGGATGGAATGTGCAGTGACAGACCGGGCAAAGGAACAGATTAAGGAGATGACGTTTTATCTGGAGGAGGGAGAATTAAGGCGGCAGCTAAAGAATACTACGGACAGCAGAGCCTTCATGGAAAAACTGGGGACACCGCCTTTGCAGAGTGTGGATGAGATGAGGGATATTTTGATGGCTGCAGAAAGGGGAGAATGCCTTACTCCTTATCAGCTGGAGAGAGTGGAGAAGGTTTTGGTTGCGGTCCGGCGTTTGAGAGATTATCTGGAACGGGGAAAAATGTATGACAATCCTCTGGCTTACTATGGGGAGGATTTAAAAGGAGCCGGAGAGCTGGAGGAGGAGATCCGCAGTCAGATTCGGGGAGGACAGGTGGAGGACCGGGCTTCCAGAGAGCTTTTCCAAATTCGGAGCCAGATGATTCAGTGCGAGGAGAAGATAAAGCAGAAGGCAGAGCAGATTTTGCGTTCAAACAAGGAGTGTATGGCAGATCAATACACCACCTTTCGCAATGGGAGAGTCTGTGTTCCTGTGAAAAAAGAGTATAAGTTTAAGATTACAGGAAGTGTTATGGATCAGTCTGCCACAGGAAGCACCTTGTTTATTGAACCGGCTGGTGTTGGGAAATATTATGAGGAGCTGGAGCTGTTAAGAATTGACGAGGAGAACGAAGTGCATCGCATTTTATATACGCTCACCGGAATGGTGGCAGATGCATCCGGGGAGATCAGGGAAAACATGGAAAGACTGGAAAAGCTTGATTTTATCTTTTCCAAGGGCAAGCTGAGTATGGATTTGGATGGGACGGAACCAGCTGTCAATACAGTACGAAGAATTGCCTTAAAGGATGCCAGACATCCTTTGATGGAAAAAGGGACTCATGTTCCTTTGCAGTTTGAGATTGGA
>CATLIJ010000132.1 GCA_949948825.1 uncultured Clostridiaceae bacterium | reverse complement strand
CATCCGGGTCATTGGCCCGAATGACTGGAATCACTTCGTTTGCATAGGCCCGGATCTGGTCCCAGCCAGCATTGGAGTTAGGCTCATTGCAGATTTCATATAAGACATTTACATGGTTTTTATACAGTGAAGACATTTCCTGAAAGAATTTCAGAGCCTCCTCCTTGTGTACATTGGGGTCCCGGTCATTGAGTACATGCCAGTCAATGATCACATACATTCCCAGCTCTGTGGCGTAATCCACCCCTTTTTTAACCAGGGCTTTTAACTCCTCCTGATTTCCGCCGCTGCAGTAACCATTGTATTCCTCTGTGTACAAGGCAAGCCGAATACAGTTGGCATTCCAGTCATCCCGAAGAGTCCGGAAAGCATCCCGGTTGACGTATTGAGGAAACCAGGCGATTCCATGGGTGGACATGCCCCGCAGCTGAAATTTCTCCCCGTGGCAGTCCACAAGGCTGGGGCCCTCCACACGAAGCGCCCCGTGAGTGGAAACAGGTGTGTCAGGCGTGTCAGCCAAAGCGATTGAACTTAAACCAGTAAAAACATTTGCTGTCAGAAGCAAAACAGCTAAGACAAGGGTGAACAGAAAATGTTGCTTTTGATTTTTCATAGAAATCCCTCCTAAACTGTGATTTAAAAATATTTTCAGACAGAAAAGAAAGAACTGCTTTTCCCCCATAGAAAGCAGTCCCTCCGGTCACGATCAAAAACCGTTACATTATAAGCTTTGCCTGGTATCCCCATACCAAAGGTCAAAAGGTAATCGGCACGGTGTGCTTCTTACTAATGAAGAATATACCATTTATCTTCAGGATAGTCAATATTTTTGTGCAAAAATATAAAAAAATATAATTAGCCAGGGCGGCGCGTTGTTAAATTGTGCTGTTTTTGGGAAAACGGCATAATCCGTTTCCCTGCACCGCGAAGGATAACGGAATCTGGGAAACAGGAATTTGGATAAATTACTAAAAACCGCACATAATGAATTTAGAAAAGACTGAATAACGTGGAGGGAACGACATGGAATTTTCAAAATCTCTGTCGGAAAATGTAGAGCGTTTAAAGCAGGTTCTGCAGACGGATAAAAATTTTGACATTGTATATCGGACGTTTGAGATTGCAGGAAAAAAAGCAGCTCTGTTCTTTGTGGATGGATTTACAAAGGATGAAGTTCTGCTGAAAATGATGCAGTCCTGGTGGGCGATCAAAGAGGAGGACATGCCCCAGGAGGCTTACGGTTTTTCCAAGAAGTATCTGCCTTATGGGGAAATTGGTCTGGTAAAAAAGGAGGAGGACATGCTGGTCCAGCTTCTGACCGGCATCTCCTGCCTGTTTATCGATGGATTTGAAGTATGTATGACCATTGACTGCCGCACTTATCCGGCCAGAGGCGTAGGAGAGCCGGAGAAGGATAAGGTAATGCGGGGCTCCAGAGACGGATTTGTAGAGACCTTGATTTTTAACACAGCATTAATCCGCCGGAGAATCCGGGACCCCAGACTTACCATGGAGATTATGGCAGCCGGGGAAAGCTCCCATACAGATATTGCCATCTGTTACATGGATGGAAGACAGGACGAAGATCTGCTGAAGAAAATCAAGCAGCAGATTCAGGGTTTAAAGGTGGATGCTCTCACCATGAATCAGGAAAGCCTTGCAGAGTGTCTTTATCCCCATAAATGGTATAATCCATTTCCCAAATTTAAGTTTTCTGAACGGCCGGATACAGCGGCGGCCTGTATTCTGGAAGGAAATATTGTGATTCTGGTGGACAATTCTCCTGCTGCCATGATTCTTCCATCCTCAGTATTTGACATTATTGAGGAAGCTGATGATTATTATTTCCCGCCTATTACCGGAACCTACCTGCGGCTTTCCCGGATGGTCACAGCCATACTATGCCTGCTTTTAACCCCTACCTGGCTGCTTTTGATGATGAACCCGCAGATACTTCCGCCCTGGCTGGAATTTACCATGCTTGCGGACCCATCCTATGTTCCTTTGATTTATCAGCTTCTGATTCTGGAATTTGCCATTGACGGACTGCGTCTGGCAGCTATTAACACTCCCAATATGCTTACTACCCCCTTAAGTGTGATTGCAGGTATTGTGTTGGGAGAGTATTCTGTAAAGTCCGGCTGGTTTAACAGTGAAACCATGCTTTACATGGCTTTTGTGACTGTGGCCAATTACAGCCAGTCCAGTTTTGAGCTGGGATATGCGCTGAAATTCATGCGTGTGCTGATTTTGATTCTCACTGCCCTTTTCAATGTATGGGGGTATGGTGTTGGAGTGGCAGTCTCTCTGCTTGCCATTGTGTTTAACAAAACCATTGCGGGAAAGAGCTATATTTACCCGCTGATTCCGTTCCGGTGGGGAGAGTTAAAAAAGCGTTTCCTGCGGGGACGCCTGCCCCTGACCGGACCGGAAAAACACTGACTGAACCCAAAAAGCACTCACCATTTGGCTGTATAGAGAATGTCCCGGTTAATGGTCTGATAAAACAGGTTCCGGATTTCTCTGGGATCAGAGGTTTGGCCAAGAATCCACATCAGCTTTGTGACAGTGGCTTCCAGAGTCATGTCATAGGCTTCCAGCAGATCAAATTCCTGCTTGATGGTTTTTCCCACCTCGTAGACAGACATGTTGCTTCCCTCGTTGGTAACTTGGGTTGCCATGACTACGGTTTTTCCGGCAGAGGTCCACAGATCAATGGCCTTGTGGAAATCGCCGGACTCGTAGGAGGGAAGTCCGCCTACGCCAAAGGCTTCCAGAATTAAAGCGTCATAAGAACCGGCAAGATAGGTCAGCACCCCAGCCTCCATGGAGGGAATCAGCTTTAGCAGAGCTACCCGGTCATTAAGCTTGTTGTAAAAATGGACTGGTTTGGTGAGAAGCTTCTTGTCATCCAGGTAAAATATTACATGCTGGTCCTGAATGGTTGCAATGTAGGGAAAATTAATGCTGGAAAAGGCGTTGTAGCTTTTGGTCCGTTCTTTTTTTGCCCTGGTTCCTGCGATGACCTTGCCGTCAAATACTAAGGTCACGCCGTAAGCCTGTTCATGGGAAGCAAAACGAAGGCTGTCCATTAAGTTGGTTTTGGCGTCAGTGATCTCCAAATCAATGGGTTTTTGTGCGCCGGTGATCACAATGGGTTTTCTGGAATTCTGGATCAGGTAGGACAGGGCTGCTGCGGTATAGGCCATAGTGTCTGTGCCGTGGCAGATGACAAAGCCATCATAAGTCTCGTAGTTTTCTTCAATGGCAGCAGCGATTTTCAGCCAGTGGAAGGGCTGCATATTGGTGCTGTCAATGTTGAGCAGCTGTAATGTGTCGGCATGGCAGAACTGGCGGGCGTCCGGAACATAGCTTAACAGCTCGTCTGAGGTGATCAGAGGCTTTAAGCCCGCGGCGCTGCTTTTGGAGGCAATGGTACCGCCGGTGGCGATCATAAGGATTTGCTTCATGTATATACCTTCCTTTACATTTTTGGTTATTTCGTATATAATTTTAATATTACCACAAATTGGGGCGGGTAGACAAGATTATGTGCATGTTATAAGGAGGAGAGAAACATGGCAATTCCCAAAGATCCGTTTATGCTGTTGAGTTATGTGAATACTCAGCTGCGTGATTTTTATTCTACATTGGATGATTTGTGTGAGGGGCTGGAACTGGAGCGGGAGGATTTGGAAAAGAGGCTGGGAGAGGCGGATTTTCATTATCGTCCGGAGAGGAATCAGTTTGTGTGATTGGGCGGGGGGAGATTTTTGGAATGGATGACAGGGGGAGCGGGCCAGAATGGTTCAGGTAATTTTTGTGTGGGATTGGCTGATGGAGCATTTGCTTTATATTAATCTGGTCCTGTCCATAGTGATTGTGTTTTTTCAGAGGCGGGACCCAAAGGCTGTGTGGACCTGGCTTCTGATTCTTTATTTTGTTCCTGTATTCGGTTTTTTCTTTTATTTGATTTTTGCCCAGGATTATCATAAGAGCAAAATGTTCCGGATTAAAGAGGTGGAGGATCGCCTGCGGGCTTCAGCAAGACGGCAGGAAAGCTTTATGAGTCAGGATCTTTTGTATTTGGAGGACCCTTTGGCTGCTGATTATGGAGATTTGGTCCGGTATAATCTGGAACAGGCTGGTTCTGTGCTGACATTAAACAATCAGGTGGAAATTTTTACGGACGGGCAGGAGAAGTTCGGGGATTTGAGAAGAGAACTTTCTCTGGCCAGACATTTTATTCACATTCAGTACTATATTATCAAGGAAGATGAACCATTTTCGTCCATAGCGCCGATTCTGGTGGAACAGGCAAAAAAGGGAGTTGAGGTGAGAATCCTTTATGATGGTATGGGAAGCAGGCTGATGCCAGAAAGGCGGTGGCGTGAGCTTCGGCAGGCTGGAATAAAGACTGCCTGTTTCTTTCCGCCTTTTCTTGGCAGGCTGAACTTGCGGGTCAATTACCGGAATCACAGGAAGATTGTGGTGATTGACGGGCGGATTGGGTATGTGGGCGGTTTTAATATTGGAAAAGAATATCTTGGGAAGAACCCCAGGTTCGGATATTGGAGGGATACTCATTTAAAGATTACCGGAGATGCGGCGATCAGCCTTCAGATCCGGTTTGCTCTGGACTGGAATTATGCGGGAAGGGAAAATCTGTTTTTAAACGGATGGTACTTTTCGGATTGCAGCCGTCTGAAAGAAAGTGGAGTACCCGGGGGAACAGGTCAGTATTCTGTGGCAGACTCCGGCTCTGATCCACAGGAAATTCCGGAAAGGATCGATTTGCTGGAGGCAGAAATTTCAGGAAAGCTTTTGGGAATTCAGATTATTGCCAGCGGGCCGGATTCCAGACAGCGGCAGATCCGGGATAATTATTTACAGCTTTTTCATAAGGCAAGACATCATATTTACATTCAGACGCCTTATTTTGTGCCGGATGATGCGGTGCTAAGTGCTCTGAAGATTGCGGCGGGGTCTGGAATTGATGTGCGTCTGATGTTTCCCTGCAAGCCGGATCACCCCTTTGTCTACTGGGCCACCTATTCTTATGTGGGGGAGCTGGTGGCCGCAGGAGCCAGATGCTTTACCTATGAGAATGGGTTTCTTCATGCCAAAGGAGTCATGGTGGACAGCCGGGTCAGCTGCTATGGCACTGCCAATATGGACATCCGCAGTTTTGAATTGAACTTTGAGGTAAATGCTACGATTTATGACGAGGAGACAACAGAAGCACTGGAGAGAATCTTTTTGGAAGACCTGGCACGATGCCGGGAAGTGACCAGAGAGGTCTATGAGGCCAGAAGCCTGTGGGTGCGCATCCGGGAGCAGGGGAGCCGCCTTCTTTCTCCTCTTCTTTGAGGTAACAGTTCAGACGGGGCATCTTCTTGCCCGTCTGAACTGTTACTCTTTAAGGGAGTTTTTTGAAAATTGGAAATATGGTTGAATTTTTTTCCTCATTGTGCTATGTTATTATCAAAGAAAGCACCTGCAGGAACAGGTGCTTCTCCGGGAAACTGCCGAAAGACGGTTAACCCAAATTAATATTCAAGCAAAAATAACTGCTCAGCTTTGGGGGCGAGGGCGGTTATTTTTGCGTTTTATTACTATCCTTACCTAATGCATATCCAAGTCCAAAGCAGGTCAGGCCAAAGCTTAACACTGCCATAAGTCCTAAAATATCCATATGGCTTAGCCCTCCTTTCCCAGATTCCCTTGCGGGTTTCTATGTAAACGGAGGGTCGCAGTCCCTCCGGGATTTCAAGAGGGGCTAACCGCCTGTCATCAATGGCAGCGTCCGGAAAAAGTTTACCATATCATAGGACAAATAGCAACATTTTTAGACAAAAAAGCCGTCTGAACAGTAACACATATAATTCGGTATAATCAGCTCCATTCCAGTCCATACTATGCCCATGAACAGACTAAAAGATTTACCAGCAAATTTTTTAAAATGTGGGATTACCGGATGGTGTCTGGAGGTGATGTTCACCTCCCTGGAATCCGTGCTTTCCCATGATTGGCGCCTGATTGGCAGAACCTCCCTTCTTATGTTTCCCATATATGGCATGGGAGCTTTGCTGGCGCCCATTGGCACAGCAGTTGACCGCTGGGTGGGAGGAATCCGGCTTCGTCCCGCGGACCGCTTTGTGCGCCACGGGATGCTGGACATGGTATTGATTTTTACGGCAGAGTATTTTTCCGGCATGTGGCTGCGGACAAAAGGCATATGTCCATGGGATTATTCCGGACGTGCGGCCAATGTAAACGGGCTGATTCGTCTGGATTTTGCACCCCTTTGGTTTATGACCGGATTATTGTTTGAACAAATTACAAAAAAGAAGAGCAAATGACTTGTTTTTGCTCTTCTTTTTTTATATACTGAAAAGAACAGGAATTGAATGGAGAGGGACAGACAAATGATACGATTTTTATTGGTAGTGGTGTCGCTGCTGGGGTTTCTGGTGTTCAGCATTCCCCTGGCGGCAGGTGAATTTTTGGTGGCCAGATTTAATCCCAAAAGGCAGCAGGAGCACAGCCTGCGGATTGTCCAGGCCATGTTCCGGCTGATTTTCCGGCTGACGGGTTCCACCCTGACCATAAAGGGACAGGAAAATGTGCCGGAGGGAGCTGTTTTGTATGTGGGGAACCACAGAAGTTATTTTGATATTATTGTGGGATATACCGTAGTGCCTCATCTGGCTGGTTTTGTGGCCAAAAAGGAGATGACCCGGTATCCGGTTCTGTCAGACTGGATGCGGCTGGTGAATTGTCTGTTTTTAAACCGGGAGGATATCAAAGAAGGCCTGAAGACGATTCTGGAAGGCATTGAGAAGGTGAAGCAGGGGATTTCCCTGTGGATATTTCCGGAGGGAACCCGCAATGAGAACCAGGACATTCTGGAACTGCTTCCTTTTAAGGAGGGAAGCTTAAAGATTGCAGAGAAGAGCGGATGTCCGGTGGTGCCAGTGGCGTTTACCGGAACAGCGGAGATTTTTGAGAATCATATTCCTTTTATGAGGCCTTCTCATGTGACCATTGAGTTTGGTGAGCCGATTT
>CATLIJ010000131.1 GCA_949948825.1 uncultured Clostridiaceae bacterium | reverse complement strand
GGTCTTCCAACCTTCTCTCATTCTTCTCTTGCTGCTTTTCTGGCATTCTTTAGGTGAATTGTTCTTTAAGTGAATAGCAATATTGGACTGGCTGTTTTTATGTTGGGAATCGTTGGCATAGATTGTATAAAAATATCTTGAGAAAAATTTTGGCTTTTAGGTTTTTAAGTTTTTATGCTTTTTATACCCATCTCCTCAATGGTTGAAAATATATAATTTATGCCAATAAAGTAGCTTGGGAGAGAAGGGAAACGCCTGGAGACCCTCTTTCTACGTCGGCACTTAGGCGCTGTATTTTGGCGCCTTAGGAACTGTTAAGAATTAACTTTGCATATGACGCTGGATAAATCTTTTTATGCAAGGCGGAGGAATGAGGCGTACTGGGGTACGCCGATTGACGACAACGCGGCATAAGAAGATTTAGACAAGTCAGATGTAAAGATTAATTCTTTAACAGTTCCTTAGTACCGCTACGTAGAAAACGGAGTGAGAACGCGTCTCCAGGCGTTCCCCTTCTCTCCCAAGCGGCCCTTCAGCAACAAATCCCCCCATATTTTTAACCACTCACCCCCACACATTTCTTGTCAATCCCCACTGAATATGTTATGATAAAATGAGTTTTTGGAAAAAGCGGTTGACAAACCCTGGGGGGGGGTAAAATGGATTGTTGTATTTTGGAAGGATAAGGCTTGGGGGAAGGAAGTGAAAGGGAGCGGGGGTGTTTTTATTGGGTATGAATGAAATGGGAGAGGTTGAGGGGGAGGGAGTTTTGCAGGGAGGAAAAGGAGAAAATTTGTGCGCAGGCAGATGGACCGGAAGGGAGTTTTGACATGACAGATCAGGAGTTTGAAAGGGAGCTGGCGGATCATATGGCTGAGGATTCGCCGGGGAAAAAGAAAAAAGGCAGGAAATTCTGGACAAAGAAAAAGCTGATTTTTGTGGGAGTGGCGGCTATAGCTGTCGCTCTGATTGTGGTTGTGATGAAAGTTGCCGGCGGAAAGGACGGAGTTATGATGGTTTCTACGGCGCCTTTGGAAAAGGGAGATATTCAGGAGGTGCTTTCCATCAGCGGCCCGATTTCCGGAACGGACAGTGCGGAGGTGGTGTCCCGGCTTCATGCGGAGATTCTGGAGATTCTTGTGAAGGAAGGGGACAAGGTGAAGGCAGGGCAGGTGCTTGCCAGACTGGACCCGGAGGAGGTACAGAAGGAAGTGGAGATTGCCCAAAATGCTTATAATCTGGCAGTGGCAGAGAGAAAGGAGGCGCAGCTTCAGGCAGAGACCGGATATGCCAAGGCCAGACAGGATGAGCAGGCGGCAAAACGGGATTATGACCGGAAGGCTATGCTGTATGCAGGGGGCGATGTGTCTCTGATGGAGCTGGAGGAGGCAAGAGATGTGCTGTCAGAGGCTTCCAGGCAGGTGGCTGCTTACCGGGTGATAAACGGCAGGGCAGTGGCGAACGAGTCCTATGATCTGCGCATTCGCAACGCTGAGTTTGAGCTGGAGAAGAAGAAAAAGGAGTTGGAGGAGATTGAGGTCACAAGCCCCATTGACGGCACTGTGGTCCGGGTGAATACACGAGTGGGCCGGTTTGCAGATATTGTGGAGGAGGACCGTCCTCTGTTTGCCATTGACAACCTGGAAAATCTGGAAATGAAGATCAATGTCAGTGAATATTCCATCGGCAAGGTGCAGATGGGACAGAAGGCGGAGATTTCTGCGGATATTTTAAATGGACAGACTGTGGAGGGGAAGATTATTGCCATCTCTCCCACTGGCGAGGAAAAGGGCGGCGGGTCAACGGAACGGGTGATTCCCACCACCATTCAGATTGAGAAAGGGGATTCACAGCTGATTGCCGGAATTACAGCCAGAGCGAAAATTGTGTTAAATGAGTCCAATGGCGTATGGGTGGTGCCGATGGGCGCCCTGGTGGAGCAGGAAGGGGGAACTTATCTTGCTTCTGTGGAAAATAATGTGGTGAAAATGATTCCTGTGGAGACTGGCGTGGAAAGCGATGTACAGGTGGAGATTAAGGGGGAAGGGCTGGCTGAGGGGCTTTTCTACATACCTTCCCCAGGTCCTTTCCTGATGGATGGCATGGCTGTGGCAGCTGTCCCTATGCAATGACGGAGGACAGGCCATGAGACAAGGTAAGCAAAACGGGGAAAGGCGGAGCTTTGGAAGAAAAGGCCAGCTTCCGGATTATATGACGGAAAACATCTGTGAGGATTTAATCCGTCTGGAGGATATGGTAAAGATTTATGACACAGGCGTATTGAAGGTTTTGGGCTTAAAGCGGATTAACCTGACCATTCACAGGGGAGAATTTGTGGCAATCATGGGCCAGTCCGGGTCTGGGAAATCTACTCTGATGAATATTTTGGGATGTCTGGACCGGCCTACCATTGGTCATTATTATCTGGACGGAGTGGATGTGGCTGCCATGAACCCGGATCAGCTGTCTCTCATACGGAACCGGAAGATTGGGTTTGTATTTCAATCCTTTAATCTGATTTCCCGGACTTCAGCATTAAAAAATGTGGAGCTGCCCATGACCTACGCCCGAAAGAGCAAGAAATTCCGGGAGGAGCGGGCTCGGGTCCTTTTGGAGCGGGTGGGGCTTGGAAAGCGGGCGGATCATATGCCAAACGAACTTTCCGGAGGCCAGCGGCAGAGAGTGGCCATTGCCCGCGCCCTTGCCAATGAGCCGCCACTCCTTCTGGCAGATGAACCTACAGGAAACCTGGATACAGCGGCATCTGTGGAGATTATGGAGTTGTTTTCCCAGCTTCACAAGGAGGGAACCACTGTGGTAGTGGTTACGCATGAGGAGGAGATTGCAGCGTTTACCGAGCGGATTATCCGGTTTCGGGACGGACAGATTGTGAGCGATTGTCCCAATGTGCCGCGGGAGTGTGGAGAAGAAAGAAAAACAGATGCATCTGTGAAGGCGGAAGCTGCCCAAAAAGGGGACGAGGCTTTATGTTAATAGAAAATATGAAGATGGCATTTTCTGCCATACAGGCAAGCAAAATGCGGTCATTTCTGACCATGCTGGGAATTATCATTGGAATCGGGTCCGTGATCTCCATTGTGTCCATTGGGGATACCATGCGGGGGCTGTTTGCGGATTTGTATGGTAAAATCGGCATTACCCAGGCATACGTTGCCATTGGCTACTGGGTGGATGAGCGGCGGCAAAGCGATTATTTTAATCTGGAGGAGATGGAGCGGATTAAGGAGATTTTTGGAGATGAGATTACCTATATGGATTGTGATTCCCAAACCTCTGCAGATGCATCCTGTGCCAGAACCACGGTAAAATTTAATTTTACGGGAATTGATTACAATTACAATGAGGTTCAGCCAATCAACCTGATTTACGGAAGATTTTTAAATGAGGGAGATGTTTTGGGCCGCAGGAAAAATGTGGTCATGGACACAGTCAGCGCAGTAAATCTGTTCGGGGAGGAAAATGCGGTTGGCAAATCTTTTCGAACCACCATTTATGGAACAACCGATGAATATACAGTGGTGGGAGTGTACCAAAAGGATATGGACCCGTTTGAGGCGATGATGATGGGCGCCAACACAGAGGGTGGAGAAGCCTTTCTTCCCTATACCATTCTCACCTGGCCCAATGATATGATTTATGATCTGAGATTTTTCTGCCGGAGTGAGGAGACCATGGATGAGCTTTGCGCTAACATCAAAAATTATGTGGCCCGCATCAAGGACCGTAGGCCAGAGGAGATTCAGCTGATAACAGCCAGGGACCAGATGGGCCAGTGGAATGGTATGTTAGGAGGCGTTTCTACGGCAGTGGGAGGAATTGCCGCCATCTCTCTTTTGGTGGGAGGCATTGGGATTATGAATATTATGCTGGTGTCTGTGACTGAGCGCACCAGGGAAATCGGAATCCGAAAAAGCCTGGGGGCAAGGACCCGGGATATTCTGGTGCAGTTTTTAACGGAGTCAGCCCTGTTGTCTGCCTGCGGCGGAATCCTGGGAACCTTGCTTGGAGGCGGGCTGGTTATGGCAGGCGGGCTTCTTATGGGAATCCCCACTGTGGTCCGCCCTGGGGTGGTGATGCTGGCTGTGGGATTTTCCGCCCTGGTAGGGGTGTTTTTCGGAATGTATCCTGCGTCAAAGGCAGCGAAAAAAGATCCCATTGAGGCTTTGCGGTATGAGTAGAGGAGGAGTCATATGCTGGTGGAAAATATGAAAATGGCATTTTCTGCCATACGGGCCAATAAAATGCGCTCGTTTCTCACTATGTTAGGTATTATCATTGGTATTGGGTCAGTGATTGCCATTGTGTCCATTGGAGATACCATGAAAAGCGCATTTGAGGGTATTTACAAGGATATCGGCGTTACCCAGGCATATCTTTATATTGGCTACTGGGTGGATGATGTAAGGCAGAGCGATTATTTTACCTTGGATGAGATGGAGCGGGTGAAGGAGGTTTTTGGAGATGAGATTGCCTATATTGACTGCAGCTCCTATACCTCTGCAGATGCGGTCAACGGCAAGACTACGGTAAAGTTCAGTTTTAATGGAATTGACTACAATTATCCGGAGGTGCAGCCGATCAATCTGATTTACGGAAGATTTTTAAATGAGGGGGATATTTTGGGCCGCAGGAAAAATGTGGTCATGGATACCATCAGCGCCAACAATCTGTTTGGTGTGGAAAATGCAGTGGGAAAGACCTTCCGGACTACTCTTTACGGAAATGCGGATGAGTATACTGTGGTGGGGATTTACCGGAAGGAGCAGGGACCGCTTCAGGCTATGATGATGGGGGCTAATACAGAAGGGGGCGAGGCATATCTTCCCTATACCATTCTCACCTGGCCCAATGACTATTTTTATAATCTTCATATTTATGCAGCAGATGAGGAGCATATGGATGAGTTCTATCACCGATTGAAAACGTATGTGGCAAAGATCAAAGACCGGAAGCCAGAGGATTTCCGTCTGAACACAGTGAAGGACGAGATGGGAAGCGTCAGCGGCATGTTAGGCGGTATGGCTATGGCAGTGGGAGGAATTGCAGCCATTTCTCTTCTGGTGGGAGGCATTGGGATTATGAACATTATGCTGGTGTCCGTGACTGAGCGCACCAGGGAAATCGGAATCCGAAAGAGCCTGGGAGCCAGAACCAGAGATGTTCTGGTGCAGTTTTTAACTGAGTCTGCCATCTTGTCTGCCTGCGGAGGAATTGCAGGAACCATGCTGGGGGGCGGACTGGTGAAAATCGGCGGCATGGCCATGGGAATCCCCACTGTAATCCGGCCGGGGGTAGTGCTTCTGGCAGTGGGCTTTTCTGCTATGGTGGGAGTGTTTTTTGGAATCTATCCTGCGTCCAAGGCAGCAAAGAAGGACCCGATTGAGGCGCTTCGGTATGAGTAGAGAAAAATAATAATGGGGAAGGGCTATAGAATGAGAGGGGATTGTCAATGAAACTGCGGGTGAATGTAAAGAGTATGGGGAAAAAGCCAAAGGCAGTGGAAGAAACCATCTGCCTGGTTGCCGGATGTCCGGGGACTGTGAAGGAGCTGATTCTGGCGGTGGTGGATTCCCAGGTGGAGGAGTACAATCAGCGGGCTGAGGCATCCGAGGGCCAGCAGGAGGCATATCCAAAGGTGCTTTCCTGTCTGACCAGGGAGGGGATTGAAAAGCAGGCAGAGGGTGGAAGAATCGGCTTTGGAGTCAATTATGGGGGGAAGAAGGCAGATCAAAAGGCAGCAGAGGAGAATGCCATACAGTGCTTTGAGGACGGAATTTACCGAATCTTTATGGACGGGCAGCCTCTTTTGTCCCTGGAGGAGCCGCTGAAGGTAACAGAGGAGAAGGTATTTACATTTGTCAGGCTGACTATGCTGGCAGGAAGGATGTGGTAAAATGGCAGAGATGAACTGGGAGATCCGAAGACAGATTTCGGAAAAAAGGACAGAAGCTTTTGAAAAAAGGAGACAAAAGCTAAAGGGGGAGGAACGGGAACTGGCGCTGGCTTTGCACAAAGGTTATTTTGCAGGAAGCGAGCAGCTGAAAAAGCTTCAGGAGGAATTTTATGCTCATCCGGACAAAAAGCCGTCTGAGTGGTTTGTCCCTCAGGGAGGAAAGAAATCCGGTCTTTCGGTGGTACGGCAGGAGTTTCTTAACACCTTTGTCCCCAAAGACATGCAGGCTTCCTTTCTTTTTATCATTGATCAATTGAATCAGTTTCCCTTTTCCAGGGGATGGGGGCGGAGAAGTGTGCGGACTGCTGGCTATGGCCCTCAGATTTATGAGGTTTTCTCTCTTTTAACGGTCTATGAAAAGCTGTTTTATTTTGGGCAGTACAAGCTGGAGGATTACATACTGGGAAGGATGGAGGAAGAAAAATTAAGCTACATCCGCAGTGAATATACCTTTACCGTTGATTTTGGCTATCTGTATGCAGCGGAGATTGACCGGGGGAATGAGGCGGTGATTCAGGCCCTGAAGGATGTGATATACAGTGAAAATAATACTTCCTATCTGGACCGGGAGATGATCCGGGGAATCCTCCGGTCAGACAACCGGGAGCTTCAGGAAAGCTTATGCAAGCTTCTTCTGGCCGCGCAGCTGCAGGAGGGGCTTCGTCAGGCCATCTGCGAGTCCATGGATGAGGGGACCACAGAGGCGTTTCTCATGCTTTTGCAGGTAATTGAGGAAAATAACCTGATTCGGTTTTCTTCTGTGCAGCGGGCTGTGTCTGTGTGGATTGGCATTGGAGACTCAGAGCATACTGAGCGGATTACGGGAAAGCTTTTGGCTTTGATGGGACAATGCCTGCGGGACAGGGATTTCACCAGAAAGCAGCTGGAAACAGAGGATGCCATTGGCATCACGGTCGCCTTGTGGGCTTTGGGATTTTATGAGGTGAAGGATGCCATTTCTTCCATGAAGAACCTGGTGGATCACGGCACAAGACATCAGAAGCTGGCAGTATCTTACTACAATCGGACTATTTATGACGAAAAGCTTCGGAGTCAGGTGGCGGAAAAGGTGATTCTGGAATATGGGGAGGATTTGGAGCTGGCTGCGGCTTATCTGCCTGTCTTTACCCAGCGGACGGACAAATGGCTCCGGACTG
>CATLIJ010000130.1 GCA_949948825.1 uncultured Clostridiaceae bacterium | reverse complement strand
TGAGGATGTGGGAACAGAGGAGGAAGTGTTAAAGGCAGTGGATCAGGCAGTGGAGGAAGGGTGCAATGTGATTTTTACCGTTGCGCCTCAGATGGCTGCTTCCAGTGTCAAGGCTGCTATCAAATACCCCAAGCTGCGGATTTTCAACTGTTCGGTAAACATGTCCTATTCTTCCATCCGCACCTATTATGCCCGGATGTATGAGTCCAAATTTCTTATGGGAGCTTTGGCTGCTGCCATGAGTGAGCAGGAAAAGCTGGGCTATATTGCAGACTATCCCATTTACGGGATGATGTCCAATATCAATGCATTTGCCATGGGCGCCAGAATGATCAATCCCAGGGCCAAGGTTTATTTAAAATGGTCCGGACTGAAGGAGCATCATTGCCGCCAGGAACTGGAGCAGGAGGGGATTACTCATATTTCCGGGGAAGATATGATTACTCCCATCAAGGCTTCCAGAGAGTATGGGCTTTACTGCAAGGCCCCTGACGGCACGGTGGAGAATCTGGCTACCTCTCTGACCAACTGGGGGAAATTTTATGAGCAGATTGTGAATCAGATTTGCCGGGGAGAGCAGGAGGATAAAAGCCTTAAGGGAAAGAAGGCCATTAATTACTGGTGGGGCATGTCTGCAGATGTGATTGACGTGATTTGCTCCAAGGGTCTTCCTCCCTCCACGCAGAAGCTGATTGATTTTCTGAAATGGTCGATTTGCTGCGGTTCCTTCCGCACCTTTGAGGGGAAAATCTATGCCCAGAAGGGCCTGGTGGTGGGAGAGGCGGGACGTTGTCTGACGCCGGAGGAGATTATCCGCATGGGATGGCTGTGCGACAATGTGGTTGGGCAGATTCCGGCCACAGAGCTGTTCAAACCCGAAGCTCAGGCCATGATCCGGATGAACGGAGTAAAGATGGAAGAGACTGGTACGGAGGATAAAAAGGGTGAAAATTCTGGTGCTGGCAGACTGTGAGTCCAAGTCGCTGTATGAATATTTTACGCCGGAGAAACTGGCAGGAGTGGAGCTGATTCTGGCCTGCGGCGATTTAAAGCAGAGCTATCTGGATTTTTTTGCCAGCATGACAAGTGTACCAGTATTGTATGTGATGGGAAACCATGATGAACACTGGGACCCGGAAAGGCCCTGCGGCTGTATTTGCATTGAAGATGATATTTTTGTTTACCAGGGAATCCGGATTCTTGGTTTGGGCGGTTCTATGCGGTATCTGCCTGATGCGAAAAATCAGTATTCAGAACGGGAGATGCGCCGGAGAATCCGCAGACTTTGGTGGAAGCTTCGGAAGAACCAGGGATTTGATATTTTGGTGTCCCATGCACCGGCGGCAGGGGTCAATGATCTGGAGGATCTGCCTCACCGGGGCTTTGCCTGTTTTTGTGAGCTGCTGGAGCGTTACAGGCCGAAATTGTTTGTCCATGGGCATGTACATGCCAACTATGGAACCGGGTTTAAGCGGACAGACCAGGTTGGAGGTACCATGGTAGTAAATGCTTATGATTATTATATTTTGGATCTTCCCATTCATGGGTAGTGGTTGGGACATTAAAGTCTGAACGGCGGTTACTGTTTGTCGTAAAAAAAACAGATTTGGATGAAAAAAGCAGTTGACAAATTTGCCGGATGGGATTAGTATATGTGTTAATAAAATAAACCGTTGAAAAAGAGGAGTAAGCATTTCGCAGAGATTACAGAGAGCCGCAGGTGGTGGGATTGCGGTATGGATGGGTTTGCTGAATGGACTTTTGAGGGCAGCTTTGAAATCCGGATAGCCGGAAAGTAGGAACTGACGGATACCGCTACCGTTATCTTGCGGCGTATATGTTTGTATACGGGCTGAGTGGGCTTTTGCCAATTTGAGTGGTACCGCGGATATTTTATTCGTCTCAAATACAGGAAACTGTGTTTGGGACGTTTTTTTATGCGCAGGTCCGCGCAGAGGAATATGCCGCTAAAGCGGCGCGTGGGCCGCGCGGCGGGTAGGGATGAAAAGCCTTCCCTACTCGATTGCACAAGGAGTATGGTCGCTTATGCTGTCCCGCTCCGGCGCGGCAAGCGGGGAAATCTTCCCTGCCTGGTTGCGTTTAAAAAAACAGACAATTTTTAAGGAGGAGTAAAATTATGAGAAAAAATTTAGGTAAATTCATGGCAGCAGCAGTGGTGGCAGGACTTTTGGCAGGATGTTCTTCCGGACAGACAGGACAGACAGAGACAGGAAAGACAGATACTGCCGCAGAAGCAAACACAGAGGCAGAGAATACCGGATTAGAGGACAGTCAGGAGGGAGCGGATGCCGGGGAAAGCGGCCAGACTGCTTATACCATTGGCATTGGACAGTTTGCAGAGCATGGTTCCCTGGATAACTGCCGGGAAGGGTTTTTGAAGGGATTGGCAGAAGAAGGGATTGTGGAAGGAGAGAATCTTAAGGTTCTCTATGAAAATTCACAGGCAGACGGAGGCACAGCCAGCCAGATTATGGCTAATTTTCTGGCAAAGGATGTGGATATGATCTGTGCCATAGCCACTCCCATTGCTCAGAGCGCTTACAGCGCGGCCAGGGACACATCGGTTCCGGTGATTTATACGGCAGTGACAGACCCAGTGCTTGCAGAGCTTGCCAGCGCAGATGGCACGCCGGTAGGCGAGATTACCGGAACTTCTGATAAGCTTCCAGTGGAGAAGCAGCTGGAAATGATCCGGGCCTTTTTGCCGGATGCCAAAACCATCGGAATTTTGTACAGCACCAGTGAGGTCAACTCTGCTTCTGCCATTGAAGAGTACAAGGCTGCTGCTCCTCAATATGGATTTGAGATTGTGGAAAGCGGCATTTCCGGCACAGCGGATATTCCTCTGGCAACAGACAATTTGCTGGAAAAGGTGGATTGTTTAAATAATCTGACTGATAATACTGTAGTAAGCGTGCTTCCCATGATTCTGGATAAAGCGGCCAAAAAGAATATTCCGGTGTTTGGAAGTGAGATTGAGCAGGTGAAGATTGGCTGTCTGGCAACTGTGGGGCTGGATTATGTGGATCTTGGCGCTCAGACCGGGCGAATGGCTGCCCAGGTGTTAAAGGGTGAGAAAAAAGCCAGCGAGATGAAGTTTGAAGTGATTACAGAAGCTTCCTTTTATGGCAATACCAAGGTTGCAGAGAATTTGGGACTGACCATTCCGGAGGAGCTGTCCTCTTCTGCAGCAGAGATGTTTGACGAGATTCAGTAAAGCTTTTATGCAAGGCAAAGGAAAGAGGAGAACATGTCAATTTTCATAGGAATTTTGGAGGAAGGCCTGATTTATGCGATTCTTGCCTTGGGGGTGTACATCACGTATAAGATTCTTGATTTTCCGGATCTGTCTGTGGATGGTACATTTCCCATGGGAGCCGCTCTCACGGCCATGTTGATTTCAAAGGATGCATCACCAATCCTTACGCTGTTTCTGTCCTTTGGGGCAGGGGCAGCGGCAGGATGCCTCACCGGGTTTATCCATGTAAAGCTGCGGGTGAGAGATTTGCTGTCTGGTATTATTATGATGACAGCCCTGTATTCTGTAAACCTTCGGATTGCAGGAAAAAAAGCCAACCTGCCGATTTTTACCAAGGAGACGATTTTTGACAACGGTTTTTTTGACCAGACCATTCCGGAAGGACTGAAGCCATTTTTGTCTGTGCTTGTGCTGCTTGTGATTGTAGCAATCTGTAAGGTGCTGTTAGATCTTTATCTGAATACCCGGTCTGGCTATCTTTTACGGGCAGTGGGAGACAATGAGACTCTGGTTACGTCTCTGGCAAAGGATAAGGGCATGGTGAAGCTTATCGGCCTTGCCATTGCCAATGGGTTTGTGGCACTGGCTGGAAGTGTTTATTGCCAGCAGAAGGGATTTTTTGAAATCAGCACGGGAACCGGGGCTATAGTGATTGGTCTTGCCAATGTGATTATTGGCATGAAGCTCTTTAAGAATCTGCGTTTTCTAGGCGCCGGGGCAAAAAAAGAGGAGGGCAGTGAGAAGAAATCCTATGGCTTAAAGGCAACAACTGCAGTGATTCTTGGCTCTTTGGTGTACCGGAGCTGTGTGGCCTTTGCCATTGCCCTTGGTATGGAGGCATCAGACCTAAAGCTGGTGACAGCTGTGCTGTTTTTGCTGATTCTGGTAATCGGAGGACAAAAGGGAAAGAAGGTGGCTGGCCATGCTTGAACTGGATCACATTGAGAAATTTTATAATGCGGGAACCGTCCATGAAATGTGTATGTTCCATGATTTTTCCATGAAAATCGGTGACGGGGAGTTTGTTTCTGTGGTGGGAAGCAATGGCTCTGGAAAAACCTCCCTTTTAAATCTGATCTGCGGCAGCATTCCCCTGGATGCAGGGACAATCCGGATGAACGGGAAAGACATTACACATATGTCCGAATTCCGGCGGCAGAGGCAGATCGGGCGGGTTTATCAGAATCCTGCCATGGGAACCTGCCCCAGTATGACGATTTTGGAAAATATGTCTCTGGCAGACAATAAGGGAAAAAGCTTCAATCTTCGGAGAGGTACTGACAAAAAGAGGATTGATTTTTACCGGGAGCAGCTTCGCTCTCTGGGCCTTGGACTGGAGGATAAGCTGCATGTAAAGGTGGGGGTTCTTTCCGGCGGTCAGAGACAGGCTATGGCGCTTTTAATGTCAACTATGACAAAGATTGAGTTTTTGATTCTGGATGAGCACACAGCTGCTTTGGACCCCAAAACTGCGGAGATCATTATGGAGCTGACTGGAAAGCTTGTGCGGGAAAAAGGGCTGACCTCCATTATGGTGACTCACAATCTTCGCTATGCAGTGGAGTACGGAAACCGGCTTGTGATGATGCACCAGGGCCATGCTATTATGGATGTGGCAGGAGAGGAGAAAGCAGCCGTCCGGACAAAGGATATTTTGGATAAATTTAATGAGATTAGTATTGAGTGTGGGAATTGAGGGGGATTGGATAAATACATTGGCTATGTGGATGCAATGAAAAAATTTCAGCTTATAGTTGCTGTTCACGGGGGGCATCTTCTTGCCCGTCTTCGACGGACAAGAAGCATCAGGCGTTCGCCTGATGTGGAATCTGGCATGAATTTGTGCTTACAAGCGAGCTTGACGCCCAAACTCATGCCAGATTCCACGCCCCGTGAACTGTAACAGCTTATATGCTCTATCGAAAGTAAGTTCGAAAAGAACTTGCTTTTTATAGAGCTTTTTGTGTATAATGGGAACATGCGCTTTTGAGCAGCAACGATACAAAAGCTTTCCGGGATTTTCAGGAGGGAAGCTTTTGAATAATGGAGGAGTATACATGGCTAAGACACAGTACAATGCGGACAGCATTACTGTCCTGGAGGGACTGGAAGCAGTTCGGAAACGACCGGGCATGTACATAGGAGGAGTTGGAACAAAGGGACTGAACCATCTGATCTACGAGATTGTGGACAATGCGGTAGATGAACATCTGGCAGGATATTGTGACAAGGTATGGGTGATTTTGGAGGAGGACGGTTCCTGCACAGTGAGAGACAATGGACGCGGCATTCCGGTTGAGATGCATAAAAAGGGAATGTCTGCAGCGCGGATTGTATTTTCCACGCTCCATGCAGGAGGAAAGTTTGACAATGAAGCCTATAAGACCAGCGGCGGGCTTCACGGCGTAGGCTCCTCAGTGGTGAACGCCCTTTCGGTTCATATGGACATTAAGATTCACCGGGGCGGGCAGATTCACCATGATGGGTATGAGCGGGGAGTCCCGGTGGTGGAGCTGAAAAACGGGCTTTTGCCGGTGATTGGAAAGACAAAGGAAACTGGAACAGAGATTAATTTCCTTCCCGACGGGGAGATTTTTGAGAAGACCCGTTTTAAGGCAGACTGGCTGAAAAGCCGCCTTCACGAGACTGCCTACTTAAACCCAAAGCTGACCATCTTTTATGAGAACCGGCGGCAGGGAGAAGAGGAGGCTGTTACTTATGAAGAGCCTGAGGGCCTGATTGCTTATGTGAAGGAGATTAACAGCGGGAAGAATGCTATCCATGACCCTATCTATGTGAGGGATAAGTCAGAGGGCATTGAGGTGGAGCTGGCGATCCAGTTTGTAGATACCTTTGAGGAAAATATTATGGGATTCTGCAACAATATTTTCACTCAGGAGGGAGGCGCTCATCTGGTGGGGTTTAAGACCCGTTTTACCCAGATGATTAATTCCTATGCAAGAGAGCTGGGAATTTTAAAGGAAAAGGAGCCCAATTTTACAGGTGCGGACACCCGGAATGGAATGACAGCCATTGTGGCAGTCAAGCATCCGGACCCGATTTTTGAAGGGCAGACCAAAACGAAGCTTGCCAGTGCAGATGCCACCAAAGCGGTCTTTACGGTCAGCGGAGATCTTCTTTCCCATTATTTTGACCGGAATCTGGAGGTTTTAAAGGGAATCATTAGCTGTGCGGAAAAGTCTGCCAAGATCCGGAAGGCAGAGGAAAAGGCCAGGACCAATATGCTGACCAAATCCAGGTTTTCTTTTGACAGCAATGGAAAGCTGGCTAACTGTGAAAGCCGGGATGCAGAGAAATGTGAGATCTTTATTGTGGAGGGAGACTCTGCCGGCGGCTCTGCCAAGACAGCGAGAAACCGGATGTATCAGGCTATTCTTCCCATCCGGGGCAAGATTCTCAATGTGGAGAAGGCTTCCATGGACAAGGTTCTGGCCAATGCGGAGATCAAGACCATGATCAATGCTTTTGGATGCGGGTTTTCAGAAGGATATGGAAATGATTTTGACCTGGCTAAGCTTCGGTATCACAAGATTATACTCATGACAGATGCCGATGTGGACGGAAGTCATATTGATACTTTGCTTCTGACCTTTTTGTATCGGTTTATGCCGGATTTGATTTACAATGGGCATGTGTTCATTGCCATGCCGCCTTTGTATAAGGTGATTCCCGGACGGGGGCAGGAGCAGTATCTGTATGATGACAAGGAGCTGGAGCGGTACCGGAAGAGCCATAAAGGAGAGTTCCGGCTGCAGCGGTACAAGGGCCTGGGGGAGATGGACCCAGAGCAGCTGTGGGAGACCACCCTGGACCGGGAACGGCGGGTACTGAAGCGGGTGGAGATT
>CATLIJ010000129.1 GCA_949948825.1 uncultured Clostridiaceae bacterium | reverse complement strand
AAATCCATGTGATCTGGTAAAGAATTTGCAGAAGGAGAAAGGCAAAGACATCTGGATATGTGGCGGTGCAAATGTGATTCATCCGCTTATAGAAACGAGAATGATTGATCTTTATCATATCTCTGTCATACCTGTGATTTTGGGAGATGGGATACGGCTTTTTCCTCCAATGGAAGGGGATATTCTGCTTCGGCTTAAAAGGTCCCAGACCTATAATGGGATAATGGACCTGGTTTATGAGAAAAGATAACAGATATGAGAAAAGATAACAGATATGGGGAAAATGTGACAGGAGAGGGAGTAGGATGACGTTTGCAATATGTGAAGATGAAGCCTGGATTGCCAATGATTTGAAGAAAAAAGTGGAGGAGTATTTAAAGAAAAGGGAAACAGATGGTATAGTCCGGGTTTTTGCAAGCGGAGAGGAGCTTTTAAATTTTGATTTGGACTTTCATATTGTTTTGATGGATATTAAACTTTCCGGGCGAAATGGGATGAAGATTGCCGAACAGTTGAAAAAGAGGGGAAGCGGCAGCCAGATTATTTTTATAACAGCTTTTCGAAAATATGTGTTTCAAGCGTTTGATTTGGAGGCGGTTCATTATATTTTAAAACCAGTCAGCAATGAGAAGCTGGAGATGGCATTGGATAAGGCTGTGAAACGTGTGGATTTTATGGAGGAAAAAACTCTTTTGCTGGAAAATGGAGATAAAGCAGAGCGCGTTTTTTTCAGGGATATTCTTTATTGCGAAGTGTTTGACCATCAGCTTTTGATCTATACCACAACAGGAGATTTTAAGATAAACGGAACCTTGGATGGATTTGAGAAAAAGCTGGATGAACGGTTTTTCCGCAGCCATAGAAGTTATCTGATCAATATGAATTATGTGGTAAGAAGAGAGGGAGAGCATGCAATTATGGCTGGCGGAAAGCAGGTGCTGATTGCCCGCAGAAGGCAGCAGGAATTTATGAAAAGACTGATGGATATGTGTAAAAATATGGGATAGAACATGCCAGCATGACTGGCGGACAGCTGGAGAAAAGGCAGATTGGATTATGGAGCAATGGTATTTATCTATCTGGTGGCTTTTGGCAAATGGGGTGACAGAGTATCTGTCTTTTGATTTTTTCCTTGCATGTACAAGGGCCAGAAAGAGGCCATGGCAGATTTTGGCGTGGCTGGTTGTCAGTGGATTATGGGTTCTTCTCACAATCCGTTTTCATTTTTGGGGCATTTATTTGTTGAACAGTTTTTGCCTGATTCTTTTTGCAAGAATATGTCTGCATCTGAAATGGGCGGATTTGGCGGCTCCGGCAGGAATTTTATTGGCTCTGAATACATTTGCTGAGGGATTTTCAGCGGTTGTTATGTCATGGTTCTCAAAGAATGTTCAGCTGGCATCTGGCGGGGAACTGATTCAGATACCGGTTTCGGTTATGTTAGATTTGCTGTTCTTTTTGAGCCTTTGGTTTATGAAAAAACGGTATGTATTATTCTTACAGCAGCCGGCTTCTTCGTATTTGTATATCCTGCTGCTTCCCTGTATGCTGATTGTTTGGGCGGTCCGGTATGGATTACAGCTGGATCATGGTTCTTTTGAGGAATATCTTTCTTCTTTTGGAACGTCTGGGAGCTTTCGTATTTTATGGATTATGGCAGCTGCTGTGGTGATTTTTTTCCTGATTCTGGAGGTTTTCTGTAAGCTTTTATCCATGGCAGACCATGAGAAGACAGCGGCATTGCTGAAAAGCCAGCTGGATGGGCAGCGGATTTATATGGAAGAGGCCAGGAGGAGAAATGAGCAGTATGCTTCCTTTCAGCATGATATTGACAATCATTTGCTGGTGCTGGCCGGACTTTTGAGGGACAAGCAGTATGAGGAGGCAGAGAGCTATGGCAAAAGGCTTCAGGTTCGCTGTGAGGAGCTGTTTGTCTCTGTTTCCACGGGAAATCTGATTTTGGATCTTTTGTTAAAGGAAAAAATAAGCTATGGGAGGGGAAGCGGGGTTCATGTGGATTGCAATGTGCAGATTCCGTCTGGTTTTTTGGCAGATGATCTGGATTTGTGCATGATTTTTGCAAACCTGATGGATAATGGAATCTGCGCATGCCAAAAGGAAAGGCCAGAGAATCGTTCTCTTTCTGTTTCCACTTATAGCAGATATGGATTTTTGGTGATTGAGGCAGTGAATCCATATACCAGCGGCCAGCCGGTTAGAATGGGAACCGGACTGAAAAATATTGGGAAGATGGCAGAAAGGTATCAGGGAACCATGGAAATCCAAACAGACAGAAATCAGTTTCTGATTCGTGTGCTTCTCTGTTCCAAAGCAGAGGAATGATTTTATCCGCAATGTGATTTCTGTCAGAAGGATGCAAAAGATCTGTCAGAGAGGGAAGCCGTTGGCGAAGCTGGCAGGACCGTTCACGTATCCGGACTATTTTGACAGGAACAAACTCCGATATGATAAGTGACTATAAAAACGGAGGTGTAATGTATGTCAATGCAGGTGAAAGCAGGGTATGTGAATCCCCTGACCATGAGGAAGGAAAACAAGCTCCAATCCGGCCAAAATCGTTTTCCAGGAAAACAAAACCATGAATTGGTATCTGGCAGTCAGGTGAAGGAGCTTCAGGTGAAACAGCAGCAGCTTCAAAGTGAGATGCTTTTGATGAAAAGCACTGGGACAGATGGAGGCAGCAGCTCTGTGGAGAAGCTTGAAAAGATGGAGGAACGGATTCTGGAGGTGTCAAAAAAGCTGAAGGAGGCCAGAAAGGAGGAGTTTACACTGCCAAAGCGTAAGCCGGATTTGGATACTTATGAGAAAGGATGGTCTGTCAAAAAAAACGATTGCATAAACGGTTGGAATGAGTTATAATCATTTTACAAACAGAATAAGATCTTCAGGGCGGGGTGAAAGTCCCCACCGGCGGTACAGCCCGCGAGCCGAAAGGTTGATCCGGTTAGATTCCGGGGCCGACAGTATAGTCTGGATAAAGGGAAGATATTTTCGCGGGCATTGGACCGGGCATTACAGGAGCACAGATACCGGACATAGGCCCTAAGGACGCGAGAGTGATCAGGCTCTGAAATGGATTCCATTTCAGAGCCTTTTTAGGCAGGACGGGCTGCTTTTGTGAACCGTAACTTCACTTTCTGTCTGGATGCAGTACTGGTACAGCGAATCATAAGCAACCAGCGACTCCACCCCTGTAGATTGAGTCTGCAGGGGATTTTTTATGCAGATTTTTCATTAACAAAGGTTGTAAGAACATTTCATCTGTGGAGTATTTGGTCTGGGCTCCGCTTCGGTCGGTGCTGGTCATGTGCCACTGGCGCATAGCACCCATCGCGGCATTCGCCAAATGCCTGCGGAAATAAAGGAGAGAGATATGGACAAGGCAGACCGGGTATATATGGAGCGGGCCATTGAGCTGGCAAAACGGGGGCGGGGATGGACCAACCCCAATCCAATTGTGGGGGCGGTGATTGTAAAGAATGGGAGAATCATTGGGGAGGGGTATCACGCCCGATACGGAGGACTTCATGGAGAGCGGGAGGCCATTAGAGCTTTGACTGAACCGGCAGAGGGAGCTGACATGTATGTGACTCTGGAGCCCTGCTGCCATTATGGAAAAACGCCTCCCTGTACCGAGGCAATTCTGGAACACAAAATCAAAAGGGTAATCATTGGTTCCAGAGATCCCAATCCAATGGTGGCAGGAAAAGGAGCGGAATGTCTGCGGAAGGCTGGAGTGATTGTGGAGGCAGATTTTCTGCGGGAGGAATGCGACCAGTTAAACCGGGTGTTTTTTCATTATATTACGACAAAGCTGCCGTATGTAGTGATGAAGTATGCCATGACTTTAGATGGGAAGATTGCTACCTGTACAGGAGCTTCCAAGTGGATTACCGGGGAGGAGGCAAGGGGAATGGTACAGAGGATGCGCCATGAGTATATGGGAATTATGGTTGGGATTGGAACAGTGCTTGCAGATGATCCTATGCTGAATGTAAGGGAGGAGGGAAGGAAAAGCCCGATACGGATTATTTGCGACAGTCGTTTGCGGATTCCTCTGGACAGCAGAATATGCCGGACTGCCGGACAATATCCTGTCATAGTGGCCTGCGGTACAGGGGATTCTGAGAAAGAAAAGCAGCTGATTGATATGGGCATTCAGGTGATTTCAGTGCCAGACAGCCAGGGCCGGGTGGATCTTGGGAAGCTGATGTTTTTGTTGGGAGGGCAGGGGATTGACAGTATTTTGCTGGAAGGGGGAGGGGAATTGAATGAGAGCGCTCTGGCTGCGGGAATCGTGCAGGAGGTGAAGGTGTTTGTGGCGCCTAAGATTTTCGGCGGAAGAGAGGCTAAGTCCCCGGTTACGGGCCTGGGGGCGGCGCTGCCAGAGGAGGCTGCCAGATTGGCTTTGGAAAATGTGGTGAGAATCCGTGAGGATTTGCTGTTGGAATACAAGGTGATTCACGCAAATCAGGGCAGCTTTGGGAAATAGAAAGGTGGTTGGGCCGAAATGTTTACAGGAATTATAGAGGAACTGGGGCGGATTCGGAATGTTTCCCTGCAGGGCAGCTCAGGAACCATTGCCATACAGGCAAAAAAGGTTTTGGAAGGGACCAGGATTGGAGACAGCATTGCAGTCAATGGCATTTGCCTCACAGTGGTTTCTTTGCAGAAGGATGGATTTATGGCAGATGTGATGGCAGAGACCATAAGAAGAAGCAGTCTTGGACAGGGGAAAAATGGAGATCTGGTAAATCTGGAACGGGCTATGGCAGCAGACGGACGCTTTGGGGGACATGTGGTGTCCGGACATATTGACGGAACCGGCAAGATCCGTTCTTTCAAAAAGGAAGAAAATGCTGTGTGGGTCACAGTTGAGGCGGGAGAAGAGCTTCTGGACCTGATTGTGGAAAAGGGTTCCATCTGTATGGATGGAATCAGCCTGACTGTGGCAGCAGTGGGAGAAGGGTGGTTTCAGGTTTCCGTGATACCCCATACCGGACAGGAGACCACATTGCTGGGAAAACATCCGGGAGAGCTTGTGAATCTGGAAACCGATTTAATTGGAAAATATGTAAAACGGCTTTTGGAGAGAGGCTCTGGCAGGAGAGGACCAGAGTGTCCGGATGAGAGGAAAGAAACTGGAGGCATTACAATGAAAATCCTGGAAGAGTATGGATTTTAAAACAAATCAATATGGAAGCTGGAGGAAGAAATGAAGCAGAAGTATAACACAGTGGAAGAGGCGCTTAAAGAGCTGCGTGCAGGGAGGATTGTGCTGGTGACAGATGATCCGGACCGGGAGAATGAGGGGGATATGATCTGTGCGGCAGAATTTGCCACTCAGGAAAATATTAATTTTATGGCATGTCATGCCAAGGGGCTTATTTGTACGCCAATGAGCGGGGCTTTTGCGGCAAAGCTGGGGCTGCCTCCTATGGTGGCGGAAAACACAGACAATCATCAGACCGCGTTTACGGTTTCTATTGACCATGTGGATACCTCCACTGGAATCTCTGCAGCAGAGCGTTCGTATACAATGAGAAAGTGTGTGGAGGAGGGAACAAGGCCAGAGGATTTCCGCAGGCCGGGGCATGTGTTTCCCCTGATTGCAAAACCGGGCGGCGTGCTGGTGCGGAACGGACATACCGAGGCCACGGTGGATTTGTGCCGTCTGGCAGGCCTGAAGGAATGCGGAATCTGCTGTGAGATCATGGAGGAGGACGGAACCATGATGCGGACAGAGAACCTGTGGAAGCTGGCCCGGGAATATGATTTGAAATTTATTACCATCCGGGATTTACAGGATTACTGCCGGATATATGAGAAGCATGTGATTCAGGAGGCGTGCGCTGACATGCCCACGCAATACGGACATTTCCGGATCTATGGGTATGTGAATGACATTTCCGGGGAGCATCATGTTGCTTTGGTGAAGGGGGAGCTTGGAGACGGGGAAAATGTGCTGTGCCGGGTTCATTCCGAGTGTCTGACCGGGGATACCTTTGGGTCTATGCGGTGTGACTGTGGAAAACAGCTGCAGATGGCAATGAAGCAGATTGAGCAGGAGGGCCGGGGTGTGGTGCTGTATATGCGCCAGGAGGGCCGGGGAATTGGATTGATCAATAAGCTGAAGGCCTATGAGCTGCAGGAGCAGGGGTATGATACCGTTGAGGCAAATGTAAAGCTGGGATTTGCTCCGGATTTGAGGGAATACTGGATTGGAGCTCAGATTTTGTCGGATTTGGGAGTAAAGTCTCTGCGGCTTCTGACCAATAATCCGGAAAAGGTGTATGGCATTGGAGAGTTTGGACTGGAGATCCGGGAGCGGGTTCCCATTGAGATTGAGCCCCAGCCATTTGATTTGTTTTATATGCAGACCAAGCAAAAGAAAATGGGACATATTTTCCAAAAATTCAGATGTGAAGAAGGAGGATTTTTTTATGAGAAACATTCAGGTATTGGAAGGAAAGGTAGTAGCGCCGGAGGGAATGCGGGTGGCAATTGTGGCATCCCGTTTTAATGAGATTATTGTCAATAAGCTGTTAGGCGGTGCGGTGGACGGACTGGTGCGCCATGGAGTGGAGGAGGAGAATATAACCGCGGCCTGGGTGCCGGGAGCCTTTGAGATTCCGGTTGCCGCGGCACGGATGGCAAAGTCAGGCAGGTATGATGCTGTGATCTGCGTGGGGGCCGTGATCCGGGGCGATACGACTCACTATGATTATGTGTGCAGCGAGGTCTCCAAGGGAATTGCCCAGGTAGGGCTGTCCACAGGGATTCCGGTGCTGTTTGGAGTGATTACCACGGAAAATATTGAACAGGCAATCGCAAGGGCAGGAAGCAAGGCAGGGAATAAAGGATATGACTGTGCATTGTCTGCCATTGAGATGGTGAATCTGATGGAGATGTTAGGATAAGGGTTCTGCCTGAATTGTAACTTTAGGGTTGAGATATGCTGGGAGGATGGATATAATAGAGAGCAGAGAAAGAAATTCAGAGAAGAGGTGAGGGATTTATGGCTGTGAAAGAGTATCGCCTAAGCCCTCAGGCTTTGGTTATGGTGATTTTAAATACAGACAGACATTTTAATAATCTGGGATTGATTGTAGATGCAGCTGCTGGCAGCTATAAGGC
>CATLIJ010000128.1 GCA_949948825.1 uncultured Clostridiaceae bacterium | reverse complement strand
CATATTGTCCCCATCCAGCACCTTCCGCCGCTCTGCGTAGATAATCTCCCGCTGTTCGTTGTTCACCTCATCATACTTGAGAAGGTTTTCCCGGATTCCGTAGTTATTGTTCTCAATCTTCATCTGCGCCTTCTCAATGGCATTGGAAAGCATCTTGTGTTCAATCTGCTCCCCCTCCGGCACTCCAAGAGCTGTAAACATGCTCATCAGGCGCTCGGAACCAAACAGCCGCATCAAATCGTCTTCCAGAGAAATATAAAAACGGGATTCTCCCGGATCTCCCTGACGTCCGGAACGTCCCCGAAGCTGGTTGTCAATTCGTCTGGCCTCATGGCGCTCTGTGCCGATGATCCTTAAGCCTCCCAGCTTTCTTGCCTCCTCGTCCAGCTTAATATCCGTACCACGGCCTGCCATGTTGGTGGCAATGGTCACGGCCCCATGCAGTCCGGCATCTGCCACAATCTCTGCCTCCAGCTCATGGTATTTGGCGTTAAGAACCTTGTGGGGGATTCCCCGGCGATTCAGCATCTTGCTTAGCATCTCGGAGGTCTCGATGGTAATGGTGCCTACCAGCACTGGCTGTCCCTTCTCATGGGCCTCTGCCACTTCCTCCACCACAGCTTTAAACTTTTCCTTCTTTGTCTTGTAAACCGCATCCTCATGGTCAATCCGCGCCACAGGCTTGTTGGTGGGAATGGCAATGGCATCCATGCCATAAGTGTTGCGGAACTCCTTCTCCTCTGTAAGGGCTGTACCGGTCATGCCTGACTTTTTCCGGAATTTGTTGAAAAAGTTCTGGAAGGTAATGGTAGCTAATGTCCGGCTCTCCCGGCGGACGTTCACATGCTCCTTGGCTTCAATGGCCTGATGAAGTCCATCCGAATACCGGCGTCCGGGCATAATACGTCCGGTAAACTCATCAACAATCAGGACCTCGTCATCCTTCACCACATAGTCCTTATCCCGAAACATCAGGAAATTGGCCCGCAGAGCCAGGATAATATTGTGCTGGATCTCCAGATTCTCCGGATCTGCCAGGTTTTCAATGTGGAAAAACTCCTCCACCTTCTTAACCCCTTCTTCGGTCAGGTTTACTACCTTATCCTTCTCGTTGACCACAAAATCCCCGGTCTCCGTAATGTCCTCGCCCATAATGGCATTCATCTTGGTAAATTCCCCGGAAGCCTCGCCCCGAATCAGCTGATGGGCAAGAATATCGCACACCTCATACAGCTTGGTGGATTTGCCGCTTTGTCCGGATATAATCAGAGGTGTTCTCGCCTCATCAATCAGAACTGAGTCCACCTCGTCAATAATCGCATAATCCAGATCCCGCAATACCATCTGTTCCTTGTAAATCGCCATGTTATCCCGAAGATAGTCAAATCCCAGTTCATTGTTCGTCACATAGGTAATATCACAGCGGTATGCTGCCTTCCGCTCTTCTGAAGTCATGGGATTTAAAACCACTCCCACTGTCAGTCCAAGAAATTCATGGATCTGCCCCATCCACTCCGCGTCACGCTTTGCCAGGTAATCATTGACCGTGACAATGTGAACGCCCTTTCCTGCCAGAGCATTCAAATAAGCAGGGGCTGTGGATACCAGTGTCTTTCCTTCGCCGGTCCTCATCTCCGCAATCCGGCCCTGATGCAGCACAATGCCGCCAATCAGCTGAACCGGAAAATGTTCCATATTGAGGGTTCTCCGTGCAGCCTCCCGCACCGTTGCAAAAGCCTCCGGCAAAATATCATCCAGAGTCTCCCCTGCTGCCAGCCGCTCCCTGAAAATCCGGGTATTATCACGAAGCTCCTCATCGCTCTTTGCCATCATCTCCGGACGCATAGCCTCGATCTTCTCCACAATCGGGTAGATCATCTTCAGCTCTCGTTCACTGTGAGTACCAAATATTTTCTCTATGAGATTCATGATCCGCTCTCCTAACTCACTTTCTCTTCTCAGTCGCCTTGTTTTCAGTCAATCTTATACATTGTAACACTAACCTTGAATTTATTCAAGATTTCACCTGTTATTCACAAAAAATTAAGCTTTTATAGTATTCCCCACTTTCTCTCCTTTTTTTCCAGCCTTTTCATCGACCCGTTTTTCCACATTTCTGCTCCCTTTTCCATTTCCCGGCAAACCTGCCCCTTTTCTGCCAAATAATGGGATTTTCTGTGGATAACATAAAAAAATCATTATGGTAAACCTTGCAAATTGCACAAAATCTTTGTTCGATACTCCACTTATCCACATTATCCACAATCTTTCTGTGTACAACTTCCCATAAATTATCCACACCCACACTTGTCCTATTTACGCCAAAATCCACTTATACACCAAGTTATCCACATTATCCACAATCCCCATTTTCCCCTGACTGTCCACTCCCACCTGGTTTCTTATCCTGTTTTTCTTTTGTACACTTATCATAAACTTGCAAATTTCGACACAAAATGACCAAAAAACCCTTGACTTCCCTTTTTTAAAAATAATACTTATGTAAACTTAAACACATCTTTCCTGTTCCCTTCCGCTTTTCTGAACAATATCATTTCTCGTATAATTGTCACAACATTTCTAGGTTTTTCATTGAATTTTTCAAACAAATGTGATATACTGAAATCATCTCAAAAAAAGGAGCTGATGATTATGCGTTATACGATTACAGGAAGGAACGTCAATGTAACTCCGGGCATTCGGAGAGCCGTAGAGGAGAAAATCGGAAAGCTGGACCGCTACTTTAATCCGGACACAGAGGTAATCGTCACATTAAGCGTGCAGAAGGACAAGCAGAAAATCGAAGTGACCATCCCTGTCAAGGGCAACATCATCCGTGCGGAAGAGTCCAGCAGCGATATGTATGTCTCCATCGACCTGGTAGAAGAAATTATCGAACGCCAGCTCAAGAAATATAAAAACAAAATCATTGACAAAAAGCAATCCGCTCAGTCCTTCTCTGACTTTTTCATCAATGAAGAGGCAGAAGAGGAGGAAGAGATTCAGATTGTCAAGACCAAACGTTTTGGAATCAAGCCTATGGACCCGGAAGAAGCCTGCGTACAGATGGAGCTTTTGAACCATAATTTCTATGTGTTCCTGAATGCACAAACCGAAGAAGTCAATGTGGTCTATAAACGCAAGGGACATTCCTATGGACTGATTGAACCAGAATTCTGAAGTACAATCTGATGAGGCATAAAAAAGGGATTCAGGCCTGCTAAAACAGGCCTGAATCCCTTTTTCTTTTGTTATGCTTTGTGAAATCCGACACTTTCCAGGAATCTGCCAAAGGCTGCTCTTCCTTCCGGCGTACATTTGTACACGCCTGCATCCTCCAGCACTTTTGCAAATACCTTTCCTACCTCATCCTGAAGAATCCCTTCCACATTTTCTCTGGTGATCCTGTCATATTTTGGCAAAAATTCCTCCACCCAGTCTCCATGCTTCTCCAGCGCCTCATTGCTGCGCACCTCCTTGCCCTCCACAAGGTATTCCCCTAAAAGAGCCAGCTCATCTTTCAGTCTGGAGGGCAGCACAGCCAGACCCATCACCTCGATCAGACCAATATTTTCCTTCTTAATATGATGCAGCTCCTGATGAGGATGATACACGCCCAAAGGAAATTCCTCTGTGGTAATATTGTTCCGAAGCACCAGATCCAGCTCATAAAAACCCCCGTTCTTCCGGGCAATGGGGGTAATGGTATTGTGAGGCTCTCCCTCTGTCTCTGCATAGACAAATGCCTCCTCATCCGTATAACCTCTCCAAGCCAGAAGCACCTTTTCTCCCAGGTCAATCAGCCTGTCTGAATCCTTTCCTCTCAAACGAAGAACCGACATGGGCCAATACACAATCCCTGCCTCCACATCCTCAAATCCAGGCATCACAAACTTCTGCTCCATTCCGGCTTTTGCCATGGCAAAGGTATAATGGCCGCCCTGGAAATGGTCATGGCTTAAGATAGATCCTCCTACAATCGGCAAATCTGCATTGGAACCTAAAAAGTAATGAGGGAACAATTTCACAAAATCAAACAGCTTCACAAAAGCAGCCCGCTCAATCTTCATAGGCGTGTGCTGGCCATTAAACACAATACAATGCTCATTGTAATACACATAAGGAGAATACTGGAATCCCCATGGACTGTCATTGACTGTAATCCGGATAATCCGGTGATTGTTCCTGGCCGGATGGTTCAGGCGCCCAGCATATCCCTCATTCTCCATGCAAAGCAGACACTTGGGATAACCGCTCTGCTTTGCCAGCTTGGCGGCTGCAATGGCCTTGGGGTCTTTCTCCGGCTTAGACAGATTGATAGTAATGTCCAAATCTCCGTAGGAAGTCTTTGCAATCCATTTCTGGTCCTTACAGACCCGGTATCTGCGGATATAATCCGAATCCTGGCTTAACTTATAAAAATAATCTGTGGCAGCTCTGGCCCCCTGCTCCTTATAAATTCTCCAGAATTCTGCTGAAACTTCAGATGGCCGGGGCATCAGGCAATCCATAAGCTTTGTGTCAAACAAATCCCGATAACCAATACTATCCTGGGTAATTCCCTTCTCACAGGCATAATCCAGCAGCTCCTTCAAAGTCTCCTCCAGATTAATCTGGCTATACTTCTGCTCTGGCTCCTCATACTCATCCATTTGCAGAGCTTCCAGAATCCGGTTGGTGACATAAATCCGGTCCTCCTCCCTGCAAAGCCCTGTCTCCACTCCATACTGCACCAGCTTTTTGATTGCGTCGTGTATCATCTCTGACCTCCATTTATGTTAATTTTATGTAACAGCTCCTCTTTCCCTGTCACACGAATCCTAATCTCTCAACAAAGCCCTTGCTTTTCATTGATTGACACAATCCTTTTTTCATCTTTTTCAAAATTATTATATCACTTTTTCACATTTTATCAAGTTTTGAAGCAAGCCTGACGCCTGTTTTTATCCGTTTTTGTTATGGTTCACGGATTCCTCATTCTTCTCATCATAGGCCGAATCCGCTCTGCCACCAATCCCCCCAAAAGCCCGATAACCGCGCCAGCTGTTACTCCTGCTGCCAGAAGAACCGGCAGATAGGCAAACACTCCCCCTGTCCTGGTCACAAACGCTGCCACTGCCAGCTGTCCCACGTTATGGAATACGCCGCCAAAAATACTGACCCCCACTGTCCCAAACCACCCGCATTTTTTCGCCCCAATCATAGCCAGCAGGCTTAAAGCTCCGCCAGTCAGCCCATAAAACATACTAAAGGTATTGCCAAAGGTAAATCCTACCAGTACAATCCTCACCAGGGAAACTGTAATTGTCCCCGCGATTCCAATGGTATACAGCCCCACAATATTCACCAGATTGGCCAGCCCCAGCTTCATTCCGGGAGCTGGCATGGGAACCGGAATCATGGCCTCCACATAGCTGAACACAAATCCCAATCCAATCAGCATCCCATACAATGCCGCCCTTTGTCCTCTGTTCTGGTTCTTTTCTCTCATTTCGCCCCATCCCTCCAAAAACGGATAAAAGAATCGTGTACCAGCGTCTCATACCTACACTGACGCCAGTACACGATTTCTTATCCTCTCAAAATAATCCTTATCCCAGATATTTCTTCAGTTCATCCACCTTATCCAGCCGCTCCCAGGGCAGATCCAAATCGGTTCTTCCAAAATGTCCGTAAGCTGCTGTCTGCTTGTAAATAGGTCTTCTAAGATCCAGCATCTTGATAATTCCTGCGGGACGAAGATCAAAATTCTCCCGGATAATCTCCACCAGCTTCTCATTGGATAATTTCCCGGTTCCAAAGGTGTCTACCATAATGGAGGTAGGATAAGCCACTCCAATGGCATAGGAAAGCTGAATCTCGCACTTGTCTGCCAGCCCTGCGGCCACCAGGTTCTTTGCCGCATAGCGAGCTGCATAGGCAGCTGAACGATCCACCTTGGTACAGTCCTTGCCAGAAAATGCGCCGCCGCCATGACGTGCATAGCCGCCGTAGGTGTCCACAATAATCTTTCTGCCAGTGACTCCGCTGTCCCCATGAGGTCCGCCGATAACAAACCGTCCAGTGGGATTTACAAAGAATTTTGTATTCTCATCCACCATATGAGCTGGCAGAACCGGATCAAAAATATACTTTTTCACATCCTTGTGAATCTGTTCCTGCTCCACATCTGCATCATGCTGGGTGGAGAGAACCACAGCCTCCAGACGAAGGGGCCTGCCATTCTCATCATACTCTACTGTCACCTGGCTTTTGCCGTCTGGACGCAGATATGGGAGAGTGCCGTCTTTTCTTACCTTCGTCAGCTGAAGAGTCAGCTTATGAGCAAGGGCAATGGGATAAGGCATATATTCCTCTGTCTCATTGCTGGCAAAACCGAACATCATTCCCTGGTCTCCTGCGCCGATAGCATCCAGTTCACTGTCACTCATCCGGTTTTCCTTGGCTTCCAGGGCCTTATTGACCCCCATGGCAATATCCGTGGACTGCTCGTCCAAAGCCACAATCACGCCGCAGGTAGCACAGTCAAACCCATACTCTGCCCGGTCATACCCAATCTCCTTTACCGTCTCCCGAACCAGTTTCTGAATGTCCACATAAGCATTGGTGGTGATTTCTCCCATCACCAGCACCAGTCCGGTGGTAGTACAGGTTTCACAGGCCACACGGCTCATGGGGTCCTGTGCCATCAAAGCGTCCAGAACTGCATCAGAAATCGCATCGCACATTTTATCCGGATGTCCCTCTGTCACGGACTCGGATGTAAACAATAATTTTTCCACTGATGATTCCTCCTTTGAATCCAAAAGCTCCTCACGGATTTCCGTCAGTCCGGAAATCCGGACAAAAGAAAAGTCCGAAGCAATACATACGCCGGACTTGATATTCTTTGCACACCAAATCCTCTTATTGCTCGATTTCTCGCTCAGGTTGGCACCTTCCGGGACTGGTCTTAAAAGACGCTTTCTCCGGGGTTGCCGTGACTTCACAGATCCTATGTATCTCCATCACTCTGAATAAGGGATATTACGCACTTTTCAATTGTTATTGTCTGTTACATTTTTTATCATAACAGATTCAACCACAGGTGTCAAGACAGGAATCTTTTTAAAATGCAAATTCCTCCTGTAATATATAGGGAATCCGAATCCAATATTCTTCCT
>CATLIJ010000127.1 GCA_949948825.1 uncultured Clostridiaceae bacterium | reverse complement strand
CTGATGGACGCACACCTGGTCCGGACAGGAGGCCTCTGCACACCAGATCTGCCCATTCTGAACCACCAGACGGTTCACCCCTCCTCTGGCGCCATGAATGACCACCTCCTGCTCCTTTGACAAATCCAGTGTTTCCACCAGCTCTCCATCGATTGTCACCTCTGCCCGCAGAGCCGGAGCACGGTGGGTAAGCCAGTATCCTCCTCCTGTGGCGCCTGCCAGAAACAAAAGGAGGATTGCAAGCAAAATATCATTTTTCTTTGTGTTTTTTTTATCCATTCTTTCCCTCCGAACGCCGGTGCAGCCGACGTCCAAATATACTGTCTTATTCTTTCGTTTGTGCCATCATACCATATTTTAATCAGAAAAGAAAGGTTTTTGGTATCCGTTATCCTTGGGCATGCCTGTGTAAAGCCGTTGAAATCTGTTGAAATGGGCATAAAACAGGGAAATTTTTCTTTATGCACCTTTCACAACATATCATTCCCATATAAAACTTTCCCATGATTTTTTTATATATTTTAACAAATTTTTAGCGAAATACGGATTCTTTCTATAAGGTTATTGACAAAAAAATCTTCCGCCGATAAAATAGATATTATGGCTCATTGCCATCACGTAAAAAATAAATCGATACGATTGACAAGGGAGGTCTATTGTGGAAAACAACGATCAGAAGAAAAAGCTTCTCACAGGACTCGGCATTATGGCGGCTGCTTCTGTAGCCATTATTGCCTGTTCCGGCCCAGCTTATGATTCCATGAGCAAGATTGGCCGGGTTCAGGGAACCGAAAGCATTTATACTCCTGGCACTTACGAGGCCGAAGCCCAGGGCTTTGGCGGCCCGGTAATTGCAACTGTCACTGTAGATGATGCCAACATCACTGCCCTTAACATTACCGGGGAAAGCGAGACACCGGACCTTGGCGGCAAGGCCATCTCATCGCTGAAGGCAGATATTTTGAAAAACCAGACCACCCAGCTGGATTCCATCTCCGGCGCCACCATCACCAGCGATGCGGTAAAGGAGGCGGTAGGCAAGGCTCTTGCCGAAGCCCGTGGAGAGAAGGTGGAGGAGGAAACAGCTCCTGCTGCTGCAGATGCAGGGGATGGCGCCTATGCTCCCGGAACCTACACTGCCGAAGTGCGCGGCATGAAGGCTATGACCATTTCCGTCACCTTTGATGAGAACTCCATCACAGACATTCAGGTAGACCATGAGGAGACCGAAGGCATTGGCTCTCCTGTGGTGGAAAGCATGACCAAGGAGATTATAGAACTTCAGGGGCTGGGACTGGACGCTGTATCCGGCGCTACCCTCACCTCCAATGCCATGATTGAAGGCGTGGCAGAATGTGCAAGACAGGCAGGAGCAGACGTGGATGCCCTCATGGCCATCAAACCTGCCCCCAAGGAGAAGGAAGCAGACCAGGAGCTGGAGACAGATGTGCTGGTCTTAGGAGCCGGCGGCGCTGGCATGGCGGCAGCTGTGACAGCTAACCAGAACGGCAAGGAGGTGATTGTCATTGAAAAGACCAGCCAGATGGGCGGCAATACCATCCTGGCAGGAGGCGCTCTCAATGCAGTGGATGATGGAAGTGAAACCGCCCTTGCCAACAATGACAGTGTGGAACACCACTTTAACCAGACCTATGAAGGCGGCGACAAGCAGGGAGATCCGGAGCTGGTACATATTCTGACGGACAATGCCTGGGACGGCGTGGAGTGGTTAAAGAGCCTTGGCATGGAATTTCAGCCAGGAACCTTTACCGTGACAGGAGGTATGTGGCAGCGGGCCCACAAGCCGGTGGAGCCGGAGGGAATCGGCTTCTTTAAGACTTATCAGGCCTATATGGATGCCCATGAAGGCATCACCATGGTATACAACACCAGGGCAGAAGAGCTGATTGTGGAAAACGGCGCTGTAACAGGAGCTGTCTGCACAGGAGAAACCGGCAACAAGGTAACAGTGAAAGCAAGAAACGGCGTGGTTCTGGCCACCGGTGGATTTGGGCAGAATGTGGAGATGCGCACAGCTGCCAATGAGGAAACCAGGCTGTGGCCCACTTTGGATGAGACCATTCCCTCCACCAACACCTCTGCCATTACTGGCGACGGAATCCGCATGGCAGAAGCAGTTGGCGCAGATCTGGTGCAGATGGGCAATATTCAGCTTCTGCCCCTGGGAGACCCCAATACAGGTTCCTTAAGCGGCAACATTGAGCATGCAGTGGAATCCCGGATCTTTGTCAACAAGAACGGCGAGCGTTTTGTCAATGAGGGAGGCCGCCGGGATGAGATGACCCTGGGACTGTTTGCACAGCCAGAGGCTACCATGTTCATTATTATGGACAGCGACGGCTATCCTACGGGAGAGGAACTGAACAACTTTGGGGAAACTATCAACAGTCTGGTGGCAGACGGACGGGCTTACAAAGCGGATACCCTGGAAGACCTGGCCGGACAAATCGGAGTTCCTGCCGAGAATCTGACTGCTGCTGTGGAAGAATACAACCGTCACTGTCTGGGCGGCGATCTGGAGGGACAGCCAGATGAATTTGGCCGTACCCTGTTCACAGACAGCGGCAAAGAAAACAATGGCATCAACAATCCACCCTACTACGCGGCAGAGCGGGTTCCCACGGTTCATCATACCATGGGCGGCGTCAGGATCAATGGCAGCACCCAGGTAATTGACAAAAACGGAGAGGTGATTCCTAACCTGTTTGCAGCAGGAGAGGTAACGGGAGGCATTCATGGAAGCAACCGCTTAGGCGGCAATGCCTTGACAGACACTGTAGTATTCGGACGAATCGCCGGTGAGCAGGCTTCCATCAGTGAATCCGGAATCAGCGGACAATAGATTCGGCTGTACCAGGATAAAGAAAAAACGCGCTGTAAGCGCGTTTTTTCTTTATCCCATGATTCAGCTATCCTTACGATACCCATAATTTTTCATCAGCAATTCATTGTCCCGCCATTCCTTCCTAACCTTTACCCAAAGCTGCAGATTCACCTGGGTCTCCATCATGTCCTCGATCTCTCTCCGGGCGGCAGAACCGATCTTCTTTAACATGCTCCCCCCCTTGCCAATGATAATTCCCTTGTGGGAATCCCGCTCACAGACAAGGGTAGCCTCAATGTCCATAATACCGTTTTTCCGCTCCTTCATCTTTTCCACTGTCACAGCAATGCCATGGGGAATCTCCTCCTCCAAAAGCCGCAGAGCCTTCTCTCTCACTAATTCTGCCACAATCTGGCGCATCGGCTGGTCTGTCACTGTGTCCTCATCATAAAAGGGATGTCCATAGGGCAGGTATTTAAAAATCAACTCTGTCAAAGTGTCTGTATTTCTCTTTTTCAATGCTGACACTGGAACAATCTCTGCAAAAGGACAAATATCCTTGTATGCCTGAATAAAGGTAAGAACCTCCTTGGAATCCTTTAAGGTGTCAATCTTATTGATTACCAGAATCACAGGCTGCTTTACCTTATTCAGCTGCTCTGCAATATGCTGCTCTCCTGCTCCGATAAAGGTGGTTGGCTCCACCAGCCACAAGATCACATCCACCTCTCCCAGGGTATGCTCTGCCACATGAACCATATACTCTCCCAGCCGGTTCCTGGCCTTGTGGATTCCAGGCGTATCCAAAAATACGATCTGCCCCCGCTCATCTGTATATACGGTCTGAATCCGGTTCCGGGTGGTCTGAGGCTTTGCGGAGGTAATGGCTATCTTCTGTCCAATCAAATGATTCATCAAGGTGGACTTTCCCACATTGGGCCTTCCGATTAAAGTTACAAAGCCTGACTTCTTCTGTTCGTTTTTCTCTTCCATATGCTCCTCAAAATGTTTCCACCTGTGCGGTTGCAATTCAAGGTCTTGCCTGCATGCCATTTATGGCAATGCAGGCAAGGCGTTGGATTAGCAACCCACTCCCAAATGAGCAAAACGCGGATGCGCAAGCAGACGCAGGAGCGCGTAAGCGCGGGTTTTGCGAATGTGGGAGTCAGGTTGGATGCTCCAGGGAGCATCCAACCGCACAGGTGGAAATTTTTCCTGTCAAACACACTCTTTTGCTCCACCGGAAAGATTTCTCACCTCTTTGAATACATCCCGGTTCGCCTCAATCTTGTCCTCATTTCCCACCACGCAGAAGCTTCCCGTATCCAGCACAGCCTGAATCCATCCGGCCAATGCCCGAATATCCTCCTTATGGGCATGAAGAATCTGGTCACGCTCCTCCTGAAGCATCTCCTCTGTCACCTGGGACAAATAGGCAGACAAACCACGGCTTCCCCTGGCAGCGGGAGTCAGGGGCGCATCTAAATTACTGATGGCTCCAATCACATACTTGGTCATATCCCGGTCGTCCGGGTCAAACTCCTCCAAATACTTTACAATTCCCTCATATACCTGGTCCGTCTCCTTAAGATTCGGGTCACGGTAGGAAACCAGATACCCCTCTCCGGACCGGCCAAAGCCGCTCATACATCCATATGCTCCTCCCTTCACCCGGATATTCAGCCACAGATAATCATAGCTTAAAATCACCTGAAGGATTTTGAGAGCTCCTGTATAGTCATAGCCTTTGCTGCGGAAATTCCCGCACCGGGCCACATAATTCACCTGAGCAGAGGTCTTCAGCCCTTCATTTCTGTTCTCCACCGGATGGACAAAGGGATATTTTTTGCCGCTTCCCTCTGGCAGAGAGTCTGTCAGCTTCTTCATAGCCTTTGGCAAAAGCTCATACCCTTTCCCGTCTGCTGTATAACTGATTAACAGATTGGAACGGGTAAACAAGGTTTTGCTGACTTCCTTTAGCTTTTCAATCACCTGGCCCTTCTTCTCATCAAAGTCTTTGCAAATGTCCTCCAAAAACCGGAAGTATGCTGTTCCTCCCACCATCTCGTTAAAATAAGCTGTAGGTGAAAAGTAGGAGGTGGCTCTGGATACAGCTGTGCTGTGGCCTGCGTTTTCCAGCTTCATTTTCGCTCTGGAACGGGTCTCCTCCAAAACCTCCCGAAGCCGCTTTTCCTTGTCAAAGACAGACCGGCACAAGATTTCTTCCAGAATTTCAAATCCAAAATCCAGCTTGTCATACAACACCCGCACAGATGCCATCAAGGCTCCTGTGAATTTCTCCGGCTCCTTCAGATTCCCATAGGAAGCCACAGAAAAATCCACGCCTCCTGTGTTTAAATAGATCTCGCTGGTCAGATCCATATAGGAATAATGCTCTGTGTCAATACCGCCCAATACGGATTTCAAAAGGCCCACATAATACAGATCCTCCTGTTCCACCGCATCGGTCCGAAACAGCACCTTCAGATACCCAATGCCAGACGTGAAGAAATCGTGGTGAAGCACCTGGATTCCACCTTCCTCTTTCAAGTTCCAGTGAAACTTTTCTGCCTCCTTCCGGATATCCTCTCTGGTCAAAAGCGGAATCTTTGCCAGATCCTCCGGGGAGGACGGGGTATCCTGATAAAGCTTTAGCTCTCTGGTGGCCTTCACCAGATTCTGAATCTCCTCTTCCTTTAAGGAAGCCTTGTAGGCAGACAATCGCTCTGCTGTCTCTGCCTCCTGCTTTGCCGTAAGGTTTGGTTTGGGGCTTAGGATTACCACTGCCTCAAAGGGATTGTCCAAAAGATAGTCCCGGATCAGCTGCTCAAAAAATCCCTCATTCACAGCCTTTTTCAGAGTATCAAAGGTATGCTGGTACTCCAGGTGCATCATGGGGTCTCCGTCATAGAGCCAGCTGTCCAGACTCTGCAGGCCCCACATAAGACCCTTGGGAGTGGAGCCGTAATCTGCTTCCCGGTACTTAAACTCATAAAAATTCAGTCCTGCCATCAGGCTCTTTTTGTCCATCCCCTGATCTGCCAGCCTGCGCAGGGTTCCCTTTACCACTGCCAGAAACTCTCCTCTTTGGTCCCGGTCCGCATCCTTGGCAATGACCGTAAAATAAGGCTGTAATATTCCGCTCTCATAGCCTCCCAGCACATCCTTGCCAATTCCCGCATCAATCAAGGCCTGCTTTAAAGGAGCGCCCGGAGTTCCAAGAAGCGTGTACTCCAATATCTGAAAAGCCACATAAAGAGTGGGGTCCAAATCCGTACCTACCACAGTACTCAGAGAAAGATAGGTCTTATTCTCCTCTGGCTCCTCTCCTGTGATGGAATAAAAGATCTCCTGCTCCGCCGGCTTGTCAAATGCCTTCTGAAGAGGAATCCGCGAGTCCACTGGCCGCTCCTCATAATGGCACAGATATTCCTCGTCCAGCCAGATAAGCTTCTCTGCCATATCCATATTGCCGTACAGATAAATATAGCTGTTGCTGGGATGATAATAGGTCCTGTGGAAATCCAGGAATTTTTCATAGGTCAGCTCCGGAATCACTGCCGGATCGCCGCCGGAATCCTTGCCATAACAGTTGTCCGGAAACAATACGCTTTGGGTATACCGGTCCAGCATTCCCTCTGGCGCGGAATAAGCGCCCTTCATCTCATTGTAGACCACTCCATTGTAAATCATCAGAGAATCCGGAGACTCCAGCTCATAGTGCCAGCCCTCCTGCCGGAATATCTTCTCCTCCCGATAAATATTCGGATGAAGCACAGCATCCATATACACATCCATCAGATTCTGAAAATCCCGCTCATTGCAGCTTGCCACTGGATACACCGTCTTGTCCGGATAGGTCATGGCATTTAAAAATGTGTTGAGAGAACCTTTTACCAGCTCCACAAAGGGATCCTTCAAAGGAAATTTCTCTGAGCCGCACAATACGCTGTGTTCCAGAATATGGGGCAGCCCGGTATTATCATCCGGGGGCGTGCGAAAGCCAATGCAAAATACCTTGTTGTCATCTTCATTGGACAAAAGAAATATCTTTGCCTTTGTCTTTTTGTGCTCCAGCACAATGCCTTCTGACTGCATTTCCTCAATATTCCGATGGTCTGTCACCTGGTAAGCGGAAAGCTTCTTCAATCGTTCCAGTTGACTGCTCTTTTCCTGATTCATCTCCGATTCTCCTTTTATGTGAAAGTTTTATTGCTGCCTCTTTCTCTACAGGTTTCCCGCCAGCCGCTCTTTTAAAACCGCTAACCCGTCACGAAAACAAAAATGCACAAACAAAATCCTGTCAGAAGGAGATGCAATGCCGCATACTCCTTCCATTC
>CATLIJ010000126.1 GCA_949948825.1 uncultured Clostridiaceae bacterium | reverse complement strand
ATAGCATGTGGAGGAGATGCTCGAGAAGCGTTTGGTGGGATTTCTAAGAGAGAATGTGGGATTTATTTTTCTCTCCTACAATCTTTTGCAGACCTTAATCGCCATTGAGAATGTGGCTCTTCCTCTGTCCTTTCGGGGAGTGCCAAGGAAGATCCGCAATGAGAAGGCGAAAAAATATCTGAAGCTTGTGGGATTGGAAAAGCAGATGAAGCATATGGCCAATGAGATGTCCGGCGGACAGCAGCAGCGGGTGGGAATTGCGCGGGCGCTGGTGGTAAAGCCCAAGATTATTTTTGCGGACGAGCCCACGGGCAATCTGGATTCCAGGACCACCATGGAGGTGCTGGCCCTGATGCGCAGGATTGTGCAGGAGCAGAATCAGACTCTGGTTATGGTAACACATGACAATCATCTGGCTACCTATGCGGACCGGCAGTTCCATATTGTGGATGGAAAGATATTTAAGATTGAGGAGCAGCGGCATATACCGCTGGGAGAGGAAGCTTGAGCGGAGGCTTCCCAAAGCTACCAAGTTGACGCAGCAAAGTGCGGCAGGAAAGAGGAAGAGGCATGAAAGAGTGGAGACGCTGGCTGGCATTGTGTTTTGCAATTCTTTGGATGGTGGGTACAATGCCAGTTACCGGGCTTTTGGAGGCCCAGGCTTACAATGAGTGGATTACCACCACCAAGGTACCGACTGGCAAGACTGGCAAACAGATGACGGTTTCCTTCCGGTTAAGGAACAAATCCGGGGAGGACGGGGAGTTTGCGGTACGGTTTTGTGATGACGGAGTGGATATTGGAGATGAGGATGAAGATGATTTAAAGTTTGGATATGCTTTTCCTTTTGAAGTGACAGACTCAACCTTTGAGAACTGGAAGAGCGTGGGAAAGATCCGGGCCGGGGATGATAAGTCTGTTTCTTTATCTGGCAGGGTCAGACGGGACCTTCAGGACGGATATTACACAGTCCCCATTGAAATTGGAATCAAGGATGATGACGGCCAGTACGGGCGGTGTGTGTACGAGGATATCCGGGTGTGGATTACTCATTCCACCAGTACGTCAGATGAGGATGAGGAGGATGCCAAAACCTATGATTTTGTCTTGGGAGAAGGACAGAGCACGCCGGACGGCTCTTATCCCAATGTGATGAATTTTGCCATTCGCATGCGCAACAACAGCTCTGCCACTGTGTACCGGGTGAAGGCGTCCATTGTGCCTGCGGCTGAGACGGAAAAATTTCCCTTTGAGATTAATGATGTGAATTATGACCGTATGTTTGAGAAGATTGAAAAGGATGAGACCGTGGATTTGGGTTACAGCTTTGCCATAAGGGAGGACGCTTACAGCGGCTATTATCCTATTTCCATGAAGATTTATTATTCTGACAGCTCCAATGGGGATGCCCTTGAGACCTTTGAGACTTCCTTTTATGTGCGGATTCATAATAAGGAGAAGGAGGATGAGTACGGGGAGTTTAATGAGCATGACCGTACCAGGGCCAGGATTATTGTGGATGGCTTTGCCACGATTCCGGAGACCATCATTGCAGGGGAGGAGTTTGAACTGGTCCTGAAGATTAAAAATGCTTCCAGTGATATCGGCGCCACGAACCTGCTCTTTTCCATGGAATCTGAGAAGGTGTCTGACAGCGCAGTGTTTACCACAGAGTCAGGGTCCTCTTCTGTGGCCTTAAATTCCCTGCCTCCGGGGGGTGTCACTGAGCTGAAATATAAGCTTTTGTCCCGTCCGGGAGTGGACCAGCGCTCCTACGGCCTGACCATTAAAACAAAGTTTGACAGTCCGGAGTACAAGAATGCAGAGGAAAGCCTGGTGGTGGATATTCCGGTGAAGCAGATTGCAAGGCTGAGCACCGGAACATTTGAGGTGATGCCAGACTCCATCACTGTAGGCGGTGAGACCAACATTATGTTTGGAATCAACAATACAGGCAAAGTGATGCTTTATAATGTGACTGCTGCCTTTGAGGCTGACTCCATTCAGGCCACAGATACTTATGTGGGCAACATCAAGCCAGGGGAGACCGGGAATGTGGACTGTATGGTGACAGGCACAGCGCCCACAGAAGACGAAGGCAAGGTGAAGGTTGTGATTTCCTATGAGGACGAAAACGGGACTGTATTTACAGAGGAAAAGGAACTGACCTTGTTTGTCACAGAGGATATGTCCTCCATGGAGGATATTGACGCTGGCTTTTTTGAGGAGCAGCCTGTGGAGGAAAAGGGAGCTGTGGCGGCATTTCTGGAAAAGAACCAGAAAATGGTTTTGCCGGTATCTCTGGCTGTTGCCGCAGTTTTGGTAATTGGGATTGTGACCCTGGTAAAGCGCCGGAAGGCAAAGGCGGCTTTGGAATCAGATGAGGATGAGGATGAATGAGGCTGACAGATCTGCTTGCAATGAGCATTAACAATTTACGAAGAAGAAAGCTAAGGACCGCGTTGACGGTCCTTGGCGTTGTTATTGGCACAGCATCCATTGTGGTGATGATGTCTCTTGGAATTGGGCTGAGGGGGCTGAATCAGGAGCTGATTGAGTCTTTTGGCAGCCTGACTGCCATTAATGTCCGGGGGGATTATTATTATGGAGGAGGGGGAGGGGAAGAGGAGCAAAAGTATTTGACAGATGATATCATCCGGCAGATGGAGCGGATGGAATATGTGGAGAGTGTTTATCCTACTTTGGAAATGGAAGTGTATCTGATTCAGGGGAAATATTCTACCAATGCCACTTTAGTTGGCGCTCCAGGGGAATATCTGGAACAGATTCCCCTGAAGGAGGGGAGTCTGCCGGAGCCGGGGGAGAAGAATCTGAAGATTATTTACGGCAATTCCATTATTCAGTGGTTTAGTAATGGACGGAGGGGAAGCGGCTTTTGGGACACTGGAGAGCTGCCGGATGTGGATTTTATGGGGCGTCCCATGTTTGTGGTTTTTGACATGGACCAGTATTATCAGTCCATGGGAGAAAACGGAGCCAAACAGCCAAAGAAGTATCTGATTGAGACAGCTGGCGTGGTAGAGGGAGATGTGATGGAGGGAGGCAATTATGCTTACAATGTGTATGGGGAGCTGGAGGCCTTAAAAGATCAGATTAAGCGGATTTTCCGGAAAAAGCCGATTCCGGGGCAGCCTGTCAACAAAAAGGGAAAGCCGTTACCTTATTTGGTTTACAGCACCTGTATTGTAAATGTGGATAAGATGGAGCATGTGGCAGAGGTTCAGGAACAGCTTTTGGAGATGGGGTACCGGGCTTACAGCAGTTCTGAGTGGATGGAGCAGACACAGCAGCAGTCGGCCATGATTCAGGCAGTGTTAGGCGGAATTGGAGCAATCTCTCTTTTTGTGGCTGCCATTGGCATTGCAAACACAATGATGATGTCCATTTATGAGCGGACAAAGGAGATTGGGGTGATTAAGGTGCTGGGGTGCGATATGGGGGCAATCCGCAATATGTTTCTGATTGAATCCGGGTGCATCGGACTTTTAGGAGGTGTCATTGGAATCGGATTAAGTTATGGGCTTTCTTTTGCCATGAACCGGTTTCAGTCCATTGGGGAGATGATGGTGGGACAGGCGGGGGATATTTCCCGGATTCCCGGCTGGCTTTCTCTGGCAGCAGTGGGTTTTGCCATTTTGGTGGGCATGGTGGCTGGATTCTTCCCGGCTTTGCGGGCTATGAAGTTAAGTCCTTTGGCCGCGATTCGGAATGAGTAGAAGCAGGAGAATACACCCTTTATTTATTAAACTGCATTATAAAAAGAATTAAATATATTAATTTTACTAATATAAAAAACTATGTTATGATAAAATTCAAAGATTTACGGAACATGCTGACAGGGAGTTTTTTGCAGGATTCTTATTTAGGAGGAAACGGCCATGAGCGTAAGACGGGTGTTTGTGGAGAAGAAACCGGAGTTTGCAGTGAAAGCCAGAGAGCTTTGGGAGGAGATCCGCAGTTATCTGGGCATGGATACAGTGACAGGAGTCCGGGTTTTGATTCGGTATGATGTGGAGAATCTGTCAGAAGAGGTGTATCGGCAGGCCCTGACCACGATTTTTTCAGAGCCCCCGGTGGATTTTGTATATGAGGAAACTTTTCCGGTTCAGGAGGGAGATACCTGCTTTTCTGTGGAATATCTTCCGGGACAGTTTGACCAGAGGGCAGATTCTGCAGAACAGTGTGTGAAGCTTCTGAAGGAAGATGAGGAGCCGGTGATCCGGACCGCAGTTACCTATGTTCTCACCGGCGACTTAACAAAAGAGCAGGAGGAGGGCATCAAAGGCTTTTGCATCAATCCTGTAGATTCCAGAGAGGCAGGGGAGGACAAGCCCCTTACTCTGGCCACAGAGTTTGATGTGCCGGAGGATGTGGCGCTTTTGGATGGTTTTTGTGAAATGTGGCCGGAAGAGCTTGGCAAGCTTTACGATTCTTTGAATCTGGCTATGACCTTTGCAGATTTTCTTCATATTCAGAAGTATTATCAGGGGGAGGAGCACAGAGAGCCTACAGTGACAGAGGTGCGGGTGCTGGATACTTACTGGTCAGATCACTGCCGCCATACGACCTTTTCCACTGAGCTGAAAAATGTGGTGCTGGAAGAGGGAGATTATAAGGAGCCGATGGAACAGGTCTATGAGCAGTATCTCAATGACCGGAAAGCCCTGTATGGAGACCGGAAGGATAAGTTTGTATGCCTGATGGATCTGGCGCTGCTGGCTATGAAGAAGCTGCGTGCAGAGGGAAAGCTTTCGGATCTGGAAGAGTCAGAGGAGATCAATGCCTGCAGCATTGTGGTTCCTGTAGAGATCGACGGGGCTGCAGAGGAATGGCTGGTGAATTTTAAAAATGAGACACACAACCATCCCACGGAGATTGAGCCGTTTGGCGGGGCTGCCACCTGTCTTGGCGGAGCCATCCGGGACCCTCTTTCCGGACGTACTTATGTGTATCAGGCAATGCGGGTGACTGGCGCGGCAGATCCCACGGCTCCTCTTCACACCACCATGAAGGGAAAGCTTCCCCAAAAGAAGCTGGTAGGCGGGGCTGCCCTGGGATACAGCTCCTACGGCAATCAGATTGGTCTTGCCACTGGATATGTAAAAGAGATTTATCACCCTGACTACGCGGCAAAACGCATGGAGATCGGAGCAGTGATGGGGGCGGCTCCGAGAAAATATGTCAAGAGAATGACTTCAGATCCTGGAGATGTGATCGTGCTTTTAGGAGGCCGGACCGGCAGGGACGGCATCGGGGGAGCTACCGGGTCCTCCAAGGTCCACACAGAAGCTTCCACCCAGCTTTGCGGCGCAGAGGTGCAGAAGGGAAATGCGCCTACTGAGCGGAAGATCCAGCGTCTGTTCCGCCGTCCGGAGGTGAGCAGCCTGATCAAAAAGTGCAATGATTTCGGCGCAGGCGGTGTGTCTGTGGCCATCGGAGAGCTGGCAGCAGGGCTTGTGATTGATTTGGATAAGGTGCCGAAAAAGTATGCAGGACTGGACGGAACGGAGATTGCCATTTCAGAATCTCAGGAGCGCATGGCTGTGGTGCTTGCTCCAAAGGATCTGGAGCAGTTTCTTTTGTATGCAGGAGAGGAGAACTTAGAGGCAGTGCCAGTGGCAGAGGTGACAGACACTTCCAGACTGGTGATGAATTGGCGGGGAAAGAAAATTGTGGATATCAGCCGCAGTTTTCTGGATACCAACGGAGCCCACCAGGAGGCAGAGGCAGCGCTTGTGTCCCCGTCTCGTGCGGACAGTCCTTTTGTGAGGAGAGAGGTGCCGGATATAAGGGAGAAGTGGCTTCAGGTGCTGGGAGACTTAAATGTATGCTCCCAAAAGGGACTGGTGGAGATGTTTGACTCCTCCATCGGCGCAGGCTCTGTGTTTATGCCCTATGGAGGAAAATATCAGCTGACCGAGACTCAGGTAATGGCTGCCAAACTGCCGGTTCTTAAGGGAAACACAGACACAGTGACCATGATGAGCTATGGATTTGACCCGGATTTGTCCAGCTGGAGCCCGTTCCATGGGGCAGTTTATGCAGTGGTGTCTTCTGTGGCAAAGATTGTGGCAGCAGGAGGAGACTTTAAAAAGATCCGGTTTACATTCCAGGAATATTTCCGGCGCATGACATCAGATCCCAAAAGCTGGGGCCTGCCCTTTGCCGCTCTTTTGGGAGCCTATCAGGCTCAGCTTGGGTTCGGGCTGCCGTCCATTGGAGGAAAGGACAGCATGTCCGGCACGTTTCAGGATGAAGAGCATGGGCAAATCCATGTTCCGCCCACATTGGTTTCCTTTGCTGTGGATATTGCAAGCCACCGGGAGCTTGTGACCCCGGAGCTTAAGCGGGCGGGAAGCAAGCTTGTGGTTCTTTGTCTTCCTAAGGATGATTATGACCTTCCAAGGTATCAGGAGGCCATGGAGGGATATGGCAAGCTAAGGCAGGATATGCAGGCAGGGAGAATCCTGTCCGCCTATGCAGTGGAAGGCCACGGGCTGGCTGCGGCTGTGAGCAAAATGGCATTTGGCAACAAAATGGGCGTGAAAATCGAACACAATCTGGACCCAAGAGATTTCTTCGGGGCTGCATGGGGGGATATTGTCTGCGAGGTGGCAGAAGGAAAGGTGGGAGAGCTGGCCATCACCTATACAGTCATCGGCGAGGTGACAGACCGCTCCAGTCTGGAGTATGGCTGTGTGTCCATTTCCATGGAGGAAGCCATAGAGCGGTGGACAAAACCGCTGGAAAAGGTGTTCCCCACCCGGACAGAAGAGAAGGCCGGGGCAATTCCGGATTCTGTATACAAGGCAGATTCTGTGTATGTATGCAGTCACAAGCTGGCCCAGCCCAGAGTATTCATTCCGGTATTTCCAGGAACCAACTGTGAGTATGACAGCACAAAGGCATTTGAGCGGGCAGGAGCCAGTGTGACCACGCAGGTCTTTAAGAACCTGACTCCAGAGGATATCAGACAGTCTGTGGAGATTTATAAAAAAGAGATTGCCAGAGCTCAGATCGTCATGTTCCCAGGGGGATTCTCCGCAGGGGATGAGCCGGAGGGAAGCGCCAAGTTTTTTGCCGCTGTGTTCCGGAATGCAGTGATAAAAGAAGAGATAGAAAAGCTGCTTTATGAGCGGGACGGACTGATGCTTGGCATCTGCAATGGGTTCCAGGCTC
>CATLIJ010000125.1 GCA_949948825.1 uncultured Clostridiaceae bacterium | reverse complement strand
CAGCTTCCGGTAATCGGTCCTGGGCTTTCGGTGCCTTCTTCCATGATCCGGACTATGTCCATTGGTGCTGTGATATCCGCTGCTCCGGGGCCGTCCGGAGCTTCCGCTCCTTCCCGAGCCTCCTCTCGCGGCAGAGCTTCGGGAAGAAGGGCTTCGGGAGGAAGTTCCTCTTCCCGAAGCTCTGGAAGAAGTTCCATGTGAATAAGAACCGCTCCCTGTCTGCCTGCTGCCTCTTCCTGCCCCTGTTCCTCTGGAACTGCTCCTCCCTCTGGAACGCCCTGTGTCATAGTTCTGGCCATCATCATACCTGCTCATAGATTCCCACCTGTTTTTCTATTGTTAAATCCTGTACGGATTGCATATTCGCTATAAAGAGTATAGCATACTTTGACAAAAAAGGAATTAAAATTTTTTTAAATAATCCATGTTTTTTTTGCGCATAATCACAATTTTCCCTGTCCCGGAAAAGAATTTTAAAAAGTTTGAAAAAAACCGGAAACTGTGACATGCAGGATCACATATGATTAAGTGTAAATAATTATTGGAGGAACTGGTATGAGCGATTTGGCAGCAACAAACTGCGGATGTGACTGCAACTGCAATTGTAATGCGGGAGGAAGCGGGTGCAATATCATCTGGCTGATCCTGATCCTGTGCTGCTGCGGCGGCGGCAACAATGGATGTGGATGTGAACATAACAACTGCTTCAGCTTTGGTTTCGGAAACGGCTGCGGATGCGACTGGATCTGGATCATTCTTCTTCTCTGCTGCTGCGGCAACGGCGGTTTCTTCTGCTAAAAGCCGGCGCCCCCTCCTGGGAGGGGGCATTCTTTGTTCTATAGGAAAGTGTGCGCGTCCTGACGCACACTTTTTATGCACACATCTGCTGTCTGTCAAACCTCTTCTTCCGGATAGGAATTGGAAGTGACTGGAATGCCGCTGCATTTTGTGCGCCGTCTCTGACCCTTCACACTGCTTCTCTGTCTCTGATATTCCTCATAGTCCTCATCAATTTCATATACGGAATTTCCATCTATAATCAGCTTTGTAGCCATTTTTTCCTGACCTCCTGCATAATAAACCTTTGGCAGAAAAGCTTTTGTTTGGAAAGCTTTTAATGTAATATATGCAGCTGGTATGTTTTCCTTGAACAGCGCATATATTGTTTCAAAAAAGAAAAGGAATTGTTTATGAACGAAAATGCTGGAACCGATGTCCGGCTTACTGATTTCGATTATCTCCTTGCAGATCCCCATCTGCAGATGATAAAAGCAGCTATTCCCTATATGCAGCAGCCAGTGCAGCGTTTTTTATCTATGATGATTAAAATGCAGGAGTTAAACCGCACCATGAGCCTGTTCTCTGGCAGCGAAGTGTCTGCCATGAGCATTGGCTCCGGGGGAGACCATAAGCCTTCTCCCGTGGAAATGCTTCAGGCCATGAAGCCCTATGCCAATCCCAGGGAACGGGAACTGATTGAAATGATGGAAAACCTGCAGATCATGATGCAGGCCATGCAGGCAACTTAACCCCTCCCCTGCGGCTGCCGCGCCAACCTATATTCAGAAAGGAGCTTCCCCATGAATCAGAACACCTGGAAGCAGGACCCAAGGCTGAAGCAGATGGCCCCGGAAAAGTTAGACTACCTGACCTCCTTTGCCGATCAGATCACAAAGCTTCCCAAAGAACAGATTCTTCCTGCTTTTATGTCCATGCAGGTAGACGCTGCACAAAAAGGAATCCGCTTTTCGGATTCTGAGACCGAGCTTTTGGTATCTGTCCTCACCTCCGGAATGTCCCCGGCAGATAAAAAAAAGCTGGAAACCCTTCGTTTTATTGCAAAAAAACTGGCTGCCAGGTCTTCCTGACAGCCGGTTTTTGTTCCCTTTCCAACAAATTCTAAGGCAGAGACGGCAAAATCACCATCCTGGCATCTGGCTTCAGCTCCTGCACCAGCTGCTTCATATTCTCCTCCGGTATGGCGACGCACCCTTCTGTCCAGGTTTTCCAGGTATGGTATCCATGAAGAAAAATGGCAGACCCCTTTCCCGGAACCCGCTCCGCTGTATTATAATCCAGAGCAAGCACATAATGATAGGAAGGCGCGATCTGGCTTAAATTCTCCGCGGAATTCCAGTCCGGAACCACCTCATTGGTGCTTACCATCTGATTATAGTAGCGGCTGCTGCTGTCATCCACCCAATAATCACTGCTGTCCAGCTGCTTATAGGAAAAATGGCTGCCTGGATTGGGCAATATTCCAAAAGCCTTCACAAACCCAAAGGTGCCTGCAGGCGTCTGACGGTCCCCTTCCTTTTTCTCCCAGGAGACCCCGTTGTAGCCGCAAAATCCCGGCACACAAAACACCTCGTTCCAGGCTCCGTTCTCCTGCCTTCTGAAATAGGCTACCCTTACAGAAGATTTTGTAGTTCCCGCTCCGCCTTCTCCGGTTCCTGTAACTGGCTGCGTATTGCCGACTGCACTGACATCCGCAGATTCTGCTGTTGCAGCATCTGCCCCGGATTTCTCCCCTGCCCACACTGCCACCACCAGCTGGTCCGTATTCCCGGATGACGGCAATTGGGACACATCAATTCCCAGGCTGTTGGAGACAGCCTGCCTTCCAGGCCCAAAGCCTGCCGGTCCCTCCTGGTCCGCCCCCGGTCCCTTTGCACTTTGGCTGACTGACTCTGCCCCGCGGTTTTCCGTGCCTTCTGCGCTTCCTGTTCCTGGCGGCGGTGTCCCAATCTGAATCACCGAAGCATTTTCCGCTGCTGCTGTCATTCCCATCATCCACATCATCACTCCCAGCGCTGCTGCCATTCTTCCCAACCTTCCTGCTGTATGCCTCATATTTTTATCCTTTCCCATATGGTTCATCTCCTGTTTTGTCATAGCTTACCATAAAACGGATTTCTAATCTACAAAAATCCTCTGTCAGTCTTCTTAACATTTGCTTACAAGTTATGGTTCATGGTCCATGTTATCATCCGCGCTTAGGTACTGTTTTGGGGCGCCTTTTGCCCAACCCTCATTCTGCTGAAAAACAGATAATAAACAACAAACAAAATTGTGGTGACAATCCACGTGAGAGGATAGCTGAACATAATGGTGTACATATCCCGCTTTCTTGGCACAGCCGCCAGTATCCACACCACCCGAAGCACACATACTCCTCCGCAGCAAAGCAGCATGGGAATCCAGCAGTCCCCCACGCCTCTCAAAGCGCCGGACAAAATTTCAATGGACACATAAGTAACATAAAAAGGCGACAGATAGCGGACCATGGCAATTCCAATGGAGACCACATTCGGGTCTGTGGCAAACAGCTCAAATCCATAGATTCCCCAGTTAAAAATCACAAAAGACATAAAAGCCGAGGAAGCCAGGGTCATCCCCATACAGTTTCTGACTCCCTGCTTCACCCGTTCCATTCTTCCTGCTCCGAAATTCTGTCCCACAAAGGTAGTGGCCGCAATTCCAAAGGCGCTGACAATCATCCAGAATACCCCGTCCAGCTTGCTGTAAGCTGCCCATGCCGCCACATGGTCTGTCCCAAGAGAGTTAATGGCAGACTGAATGATTACATTGGAAAGGCCATACATCACAGACTGAAGCCCGGAGGGAAACCCAATGCGGATCATCCGCTTTAACATCCGCCGGTCCAGACGAAGCCTGCCCCATTCCAGCCGGTGCATATCCTCAGTCCTCATAAGGGCTGTCACCACCATGCCGGCACTGAGAGCCTGGGACAAAATCGTTGCCAGTGCAGCTCCCAACACCCCGAGCCGGCACACAATCACCAGGAGCAAATCCAGCACAATATTAATGAGACAGCTGGCAATAAGGAAATACAATGGTCTTTTGGAATCTCCCACAGCCCGCAGAATCGCCGCTCCGGAATTGTACACCAGATTTCCCACAATGCCCCCAAAATACACCCACAGATACACCCTGGACATCTCCATCACATCCGGGGGAGTCCTCATCACCTCCAGCATCCAGGAAGTGGTGAGAATCCCCAAAACACTCATTCCAATCCCTGCTAAGATGCTGAAGGCCAAAAAGGTATGTACTGCATAGCCCACCATGTCCTCTTTCCTGGCTCCGTAATACTGAGAGACCAGCACTGCCGCTCCGGAAGAAAGCCCCACGAAAAATCCCACTACCATCTGAGTCAGCATTCCCGTAGAACCAGCCACTGCAGACAAGGCCTCTTTTCCCACAAAACGGCCTACAATCATGGCATCCGCTGCATTATACAGCTGCTGAAAAAAGGTTCCCAGCAAAATCGGAAAAAAGAACAGCAAAATCTGTTTCCAGATAACGCCCTCTGTAATCTGATTTTCCTTTTGTAATTCATGACGCTCCATCCCAGTCTTTCCTTTCTGTATCCTTAATTTATTTACGATGGATTCCTATAAAAATCGGCTGATATGAAAAACGGAAAAAGAGACCTGGCTGGCCTCTTTTTATCTCACCAAAAACCCGCTGATTCCAAAAATTCGCTCCGTATTCTCTCTGGCATGAAGGAGCAGCTCCTCCTCCGGCACATTTCTGTATTTTGCCAGCTCCCTTGCCACATACACAATATTCTCCGGCACATTTATTCTTCCAAGCCCCGGCACGTTCCGGGGTATCAGGTAAGGAGCATCCGTCTCAATGAGAATCCGGTCAAGAGGAAGGATTTTCACAGCCTCCCGAAGCTCTTTTCCTCTTCGGTCATCGCAGATCCATCCGGTAATTCCAATGGAAAATCCCATGGACAAATACTGGTCCAGAAGCTTTACATTTCCCGTAAAGCAGTGAACCACTGACCTTTTACAGATGTCCGGATGCTTTTTAAATCTTTTCACAAACTCCTCCCCAGCTGCCCGCTCGTGAAGAAACAGGGGCTTATCCAGCCGCTCTGCCAGCACAATATGTCTCTCCAGACACTGAATCTGGTTCTCTTTTGAAGAAAACATCCGGTCAAAATCAAGGCCGCACTCTCCCACTGCCACAATCCGGTCATTTTCCCCCAGAATCCGCTCAATCTCTTCAAAATCCTCTTTTCTCGCCGAGTCCGCATTGTGAGGATGAATCCCTGCAGTTCCAAAAGCCTTATTCTTCCTGACAAACGAATCAATCCTCTGGTTCTCCCGGCGGTCCGTGCCAGTCAGAATACAGCACACTCCTGCCTCTGCCGCCCGCTCCACAATCTCCTTTGGATTGGGAAACTGTTTGCAAAAAAGGTTTAAACCAATGTCATAGTATTTTATATTGTCCATTTCCTTCTCCTCCCCAATCTCCGAAAACTCTCTAATTCTCCGCCCCAGCCATCAAAAGCTGCTCCACGATTTCCGTCCGGCCTGCCTCGGAGGCATAATACAATGCGCTGTGCTGTTCATTGTCCACTGCATTCACCTCCGCGCTGTTTTCAATCAGCATTGCCGTAAAATCATTCCTGCCGCTTCTTGCTGCCACAATCAGCGGAGTCTGGCCTTCTGCGGTCTTTCCGTCCACGCTGGCGCCAGCGTCCAGCAAAGCCTTTGCCACAAACAGATCTCCGTTTTCCGCCGCAATATGCATCGGCATGATTCCGTTTAAATCAGCGCAATCCGGCTTTGCTCCCGCCTGAAGCAGCAGCTCGGTAATGACCAGATTGGACCGTTTCACTGCCAGCATAAGGGGAGTTTCTCCATCATCATTTAATTTATGTACACTTTCCTTATCCTTCTCAAGAAGCACCTTGACCACTTCTCCCTGCCCGTTCCAGCAGGCATGATGAAGGGTGGTATTGCCATAGGCATCTGTATGCTCCTCTGCCGAAGAAAGCGCCTTCACCAACTCCCGCAAGCCGGAAGCTGTGGCATAATCAATTGCCATACGATTGTCATGATCCTTTATCTTTATATCCACATTGGGATTTTGAAGAAACTTAAGGGCTGCATCTGTCTTTCCATGCTGGGCCATAACCATTAAAGGCGTCACACCGTCATTGTCTGTGCAGTTCACATCTGCTTCTGCCTCTGTCAGCAAAGCCATAATCTCAGAATTTCCCGTCTCCGCCGCAAAATGCAGAGGCATAAGATTGCGCTGATTGCCCAAATTGGCGTCCGCCCCGTTTTCCAGCAGCATTTTCACCAAATCCCGCGCATTTTTAAGACATGCGTAAATCAAAGGCGTATTGCCAGATTCATCCCGCTTATTCACATCAATCCCGCCTCGTTTTAAAAATGTCTGCACAACGCTCTTCCTGTTATTTTTACATGCCTGTAAGAACATGTTATCAAGCTGCATAATCCTCTCCCCTCCTTCCTTTCTCTGTCCCCAAAAAATCCATGCTTCCTCCCATGTTACCTCCAACCGCTCCTCCTGATGGCCTTTCTCTGTAAAGTCATATCCGATTTTAGTTACTGTTCACGGGGCATCTTCTTGCCCGTCTTTGACGGACAAGAAGCATCAGGTGTTCGCTTAATGTGGAATCTGGCATAAATTTGGGCTTTCAAGCGAGCCTGACGCCCAAATTCATGTCAGATTCCCCGCTCCGTGAACTGTAACCTATTTTATCCCCTTCCCTCCTGCAAGTCAAGCAATTACTCTTCCGAAACATTCCCTTCTCCTCCATTTTGTGGTATAATCCAATTTATCTATATAACGATTTATTCTTCCAACTTCAAAGGAGCTTTTTATGGACGTAAAAGAACTTACCGATTTATTGGCGGCATCCTCTCAGCGGACGAACCAAAGCCAATTCATCCCCTGGTGGGAGGATGATTTTGAAAAAAGCATTTACTGGTACAGTATTTTCTCTCAGGATACGATTCGAGATGCCAATGCCTGCCTTGCCCAATGCCCAAAGGAAACCTTGTTAGCGCCAGCAGGCACTTACGGACTTTCTCTGTTTCATCTTCTGGTCTGGCATAATTTCTTTGACGCAGTAAAGAAAATGCTGGAGGACAAAACCATAGAGGAAAAAGACATCAATCTCCCTGACCAGAAGGGCTACGGACTGACTCCCTTTTTGCTGGCCTGCTGCCGGGGAAATCTGTCCATGGCCAGACTTTTGCTGGATCACGGGGCAGATGACAAAGTGTCTGACAAACGAGGCATGAATGCCTGTCATTTTCTGGCCTATCCCCGATTTGAAGGACTGGTCAATGGATGTACGGACAAGACAGCACAGCAAAGAGAAGCCATTGCCCGCCTTTTAACCTGCGACATCAATCAAAAGGACCAGGACGGCTTTACCCCTTTGGCGCGTCTTTTATCC
>CATLIJ010000124.1 GCA_949948825.1 uncultured Clostridiaceae bacterium | reverse complement strand
CCCTTATTTTGTGGATAAATCCCTGCTGATTAAGGAATTGATTTCTATTCTTGGAAAAAAGAACCGATATGTTTGCATAACAAGACCTCGCCGTTTTGGAAAAAGCGTTATGGCAAATATGGTTGGGGCATTTTTTGGAAAAGCAACAGACAGCAGAGAGATTTTTGACCATCTGTTCATTGCCAGAGAAAAAGATTATTTGTCTCATTTAAACAGACATCATATGATATTTATTGATTTCAGTAAAATGCCAAGAGATTGCTCCCATTATGATTCTTATATAACACGGATTCAGGATGGATTGAATCAGGATTTGAAGGAAGCTTATCCAGAGATAGAGATTCAGACATCAGATGCAGTATGGGACACTCTGACAGCTGTATTTCAAAAAAACAGAGATAAATTTATTTTCATTTTAGATGAGTGGGATGCGATTTTTCACATGTCATTTATTACGAATGAGGACAAGGTAAAATATTTATTGTTTTTAAAAAATCTTCTGAAAGATCAGGTGTATGTGGAATTAGCTTATATGACAGGAGTGCTTCCTATATCAAAATATTCCAGCGGCTCTGAACTGAATATGTTTCTGGAGTATGATATGGCCACGAAAAAGAAATTCAGTCAATATTTTGGTTTTCTTGACTCAGAAGTAGACAGCCTGTTTGAAACATTCAAAAAGGAAACGAATGGTCCGGATTTAACCAGGGAGGATTTGCGTAGTTGGTATGATGGTTATTATACTGCCGGAGGCAGAAGAATCTATAATCCACGTTCAGTAGTGTGTGCATTATCTGATAATCAATTAACTAATTATTGGACCAGCTCCGGACCCTATGATGAAATTTTTTACTATATTCGTAATAATATAAATGCGGTTCGGGAGGACCTGGTTTTTATGGTAGCCGGAGAGGGGATTTGTTCGGAAATACAAAACTATGCAGCTGTTTCCATGGATTTGAATACAAAGGATGAGATTTATTCGGCTATGGTTGTTTATGGTCTTTTAACCTATGAAAACGGGAAGGTATTTATTCCTAATAAAGAAATTATGGAACAATTTAGAAAATTGCTGATGACAAAAGATTCTTTGGGTTAAAAACCGAAATACACAGGAAGGATTCTTGCAGTAGGGATCAGTTACAGCAGAAAAACGAAGAAACATTTTTGTAAAGTGGAAGTTTTAGACTAGGAAACGTATGGAGAATTTCTGTTTTTCGAAAGGCGAATATTTCTTATTGACTTATAAAACAATATTTAATATAGTAGTTAAAGAAAAGCATTACCTGTAAAGCAGGAGAGGAGAGCAGTATGGTAAAAGTGGCAGTAGATGCAATGGGCGGAGACAATGCGCCCGGTGAGATTGTGAAGGGCGTAGTGGATGCAGTGTCCCATCGTGCAGACATTCAGGTGCTTTTGGTAGGCAGGGAGGATGCGGTGACAAAGGAGCTGTCCCGGCATACCTACCCCAAAAAGCAGGTGCAGCTGATTCCTGCGTCGGAGGTAATTGAGACGGACGAGCCTCCGGTGAATGCAGTGCGCCGGAAAAAGGATTCCTCCATTGTGGTGGGCATGAACCTGGTAAAATCCGGGGAGGCGGATGCATTTGTCTCGGCAGGAAGCTCCGGGGCGATTCTGGTAGGCGGCCAGGTGATTGTGGGCAGGTTAAAGGGAGTGGAGCGTCCGCCCTTTGGGGCTTTGATTCCCACGGAAAAGGGGGTGTCCCTGCTTTTGGACAGCGGGGCCAATGTGGATGCGCGGCCATCTCATCTGGTGCAGTTTGCCCGCATGGGGTCCATTTATATGGAGCATGTCATCGGCATTCCAAAGCCAAGGGTGGGCATTGTGAATATCGGAGCAGAGGAGGAAAAGGGCAATGCCCTGGTAAAAGACACCTTTCCTCTTCTGAAGGAATGTACAGATATTCATTTTACCGGCAGCATTGAAGCCAGAGAGATTCCCCATGGAGGAGCGGATGTGATTGTCTGCGAAGCATTTACTGGTAATGTGATTTTAAAGCTGTATGAGGGAACCGGCGCCACTCTGATTTCCATGGTGAAAAAGGGAATGATGAGCACCCTGCGCAGCAAGCTGGGAGCGCTCTTGGTAAAACCTGCCTTAAAGGAGACTTTAAAGGCATTTGACGCGTCCAGGTACGGCGGAGCGCCGCTTTTGGGACTGAAGGGTCTGGTGGTAAAGACTCATGGCAGTGCCGGGGCCAGAGAGGTGAGCAATTCCATTATTCAGTGTGTCACCTTTAAGGAACAAAAGATTAATGAGAAGATTCGGGAAAGTTTGCAGGTATAAAAAAGAAAAAATACAGGAGAGGATATCATTATGGAATTTGAAAAATTGCAGAATATTATCGGAGAGGTATTGAATGTTGAGGCAGGGGAGATTACCATGGACACCACCTTTGTGGAGGATTTGGGGGCGGATTCCCTGGATATTTTCCAGATTGTCATGGGGATTGAAGAAGAGTTTGACATTGAGATTCCCACAGATGCAGCAGAGCAGATTGTGACCGTGGGAGACGCAGTGGAGCAGATTAAAAATGCGCTGAATTAACAATATTTCTTAAGACTATGGGAAGAGGGGGCATGTTTCAATTAGGAATTGTGAGAGAGATTCTGCCAATGGCTGGCAGGCAGCTTTGAGACAATTCTACCATTGGAGCGGCTCCCTTTCTCTGCGAGTGGTTATTTCACTTCGTGAAGGGATGGAAGGAGGGTTTTATGAACCGGGATTTCAGGGAATTGGAGGGAAAGATCCAGTACCAGTTTAAGAACCGGAGGCTTTTGCGGCAGGCCATGCTGCACAGCTCTTTTGCCAATGAGCACAATATAGATAAAAAGGACTGCAACGAGCGGCTGGAGTTTTTGGGAGATGCCGTGCTGGAGCTGATTTCCAGTGATTTTTTGTTTCATGCCTACAGGGAAAAACCAGAGGGGGAGCTGACAAAAATCCGGGCCAGTGTGGTCTGTGAGCCTACCCTGGCATTTTGTGCTTCAGAGATTAACCTTGGAGATTATCTGCTTCTTGGCAGAGGGGAAGAGATCACCGGGGGCAGGCACAGGGACTCAGTGGTTTCCGATGCCATGGAAGCCCTTATTGGGGCAATCTACCTGGATGGTGGTTTTGCTAGTGCAAAAGAGTTTGTTCATCAGTTTGTGCTGAACGATTTGGAACATAAGCAGCTCTTTTATGATAGCAAGACTATCCTGCAGGAAATCGTACAGGCCAATGATACAGAGCAGGTTCTGGAATATGAGATTTTAAAGGAGGCAGGTCCGGATCACCAAAAGGTTTTTGAAGTCCGGGCTATGTTAAACGGTCAGGAGATCGGAAGAGGCAGCGGCAGAACCAAGAAGGCGGCAGAGCAGGTGGCTGCATATCGGGGAATACTTAAGCTTAAGGAGCATATATGTACTTAAAGACCATAGAGATACAGGGTTTCAAATCCTTTGCCAACAAGATTACCTTTGAATTTCACAATGGAATTACTGGCATTGTAGGGCCAAACGGCAGCGGCAAGAGCAATGTGGCGGATGCGGTCCGGTGGGTTTTGGGAGAACAGAGAATCCGTCAGCTTCGGGGCGCCAGCATGCAGGACGTGATTTTTGCAGGCACAGAGCTTCGAAAGCCTCAGGGCTTTGCCTATGTGGCCATTACCCTGGACAATTCGGACCATTGATTATGATGAGGTTACAGTGGCCAGAAGATTGTACCGTTCCGGGGAAAGTGAGTACCGGATTAATGGAAGCGCCTGCCGGTTAAAGGATATCAACGAACTGTTTTACGACACCGGAATCGGAAAAGAAGGGTATTCCATCATTGGTCAGGGCCAGATTGACAAGATTTTAAGCGGCAAGCCGGAGGACCGGCGGGAATTGTTTGACGAGGCCGCAGGGATTGTCAAATTCAAGCGAAGGAAAGCCATTGCCCAGAAAAAGCTGGAGGATGAAAAGCAGAATCTGATCCGGGTAGGAGATATTCTGGCAGAGCTGGAAAAGCAGGTAGGGCCTTTGGCCCGTCAGTCAGAGGCTGCAAGAAAATACTTAAACTTAAGGGAACAGTTAAAGACCTTTGATGTGAATTTGTTTCTCTTAGAGTCTGAGGAGATCCGAAGCCAGATCAGCCAGGTGGGAGAAAAAAGCGCGATTGTGTCCGGAGATATGGCAGAGGCAGCCCGCCAGTCAGAGGAGGAAAAGGCATCCTATGACCAACTAGAGGAAAAACTTGAGAAGCTGCAGCAGGATATTACGAAGAAACGGGAGCTTTTAAGCCAGACCGAGATGGAAAAGGGCAGCATAAAAGGCCAGATTGATGTGCTTTATGAGCAGATCAATACGGAAAAGATGAATGCAGACCACATTCAGGCCAGAATCCAGTCCATTGAGAAAGAGCAGGAGGAGAAGAGACAGCAGATTGCCGGATATCAGGCAGACGGCACAGCGGGCCAGGAAGATGCAAAAGAGAGCCAGGAAATGCTTCAGGAGGCAAAGCAGCGTCTTTTGGGGAAAGACCAGAAGATTCAGCTGACAGAGCAGCAGATGGAGGAGGGAAAGGCAAGGATTATTGACAGCCTGAATGAAAAGGCGTCTCTCACAGCAAAGGAACAGCGGTATGAAGCTATGGCAGAGCAGGTTCAGATGCGTCTTTTGGAGGTGCGCCAGAAGCTTCTGCATTTTAAAAGCGATGAGTCGGTTCAGGATGAGTTTCTTCAGGCAGAACAGGAGAAGCTGGAGGCTTCCCAAAAGAGGATGGAGGAGCTTTTGGACCTTCAAAATGAATGGGAGACAAAGCTGGAAGCCTGCAGCCAGGAGGTGCGCCGTCTGTCCAGAAATCTGAATGAAAGACAGCAGGAGTATCAGACAGCAGCAGCCCGTCTGGATTCCCTTAGGAATCTGGCAGAGCGGTATGAGGGATATGGAAACAGCATTCGCCGGGTCATGGAGGTACGGGACCGGGTTCACGGAATCCGGGGAGTTGTGGCTGATTTAATCACCACGGAAAAACAGTATGAGACTGCCATTGAGACAGCTCTTGGGGGGAGTATTCAAAATGTGGTGACAGACACAGAGGAGACAGCCAAGCAGCTGATTGAATATCTGAAAAAGAACAAATACGGCAGAGTGACCTTTCTTCCTCTGACCAGCATCAGCAGGCGGGACGGATTTTCTCAGCCAGAGGCATTAAAGGAACCAGGAGTCATTGGTCTTGCCAGTGATCTGGTGAAGACAGAGTCAGAGTACCAGGTTCTGGCAAAATACCTTTTGGGACGGGTAGTGGTGGCAGATACCATTGACCATGCCATTGCTGTGGCCAGAAAGTATCATTACTCCCTTCGGATTGTGACCCTGGAGGGAGAGCTTTTAAGCGCCGGAGGCTCCATGACTGGAGGAGCCTTCAAAAATTCCAGCAATCTGCTTGGGAGGAAGCGGGAGATTGAGGAGCTGGAACAGGTCTGTGAAAAAGCATTGGTGCAGGCCGAGCGGATTCAGGAGGAGCTTTCCCTGAACGAGGGGATTTTAGGAGAAGCAGGGGAGGAGCTGGAGCAGGTAAAGAAAGACCAGCATCAGGAGGCATTAAACCAAAATACCATTGAGCTGAACATGGGCCAGTATAAGGAGAAAAAAGAGGAAATCCGGGATTCCTTCCGGGACCTGGAGCTGGAGCATGGCCAGCTGGAGGGGCAGATTCGGGATATTGAGACAGCCAGACAAAGGCTTCTGAAGGAATCCCAGGATCTTGCTGCCCAAAGGGAAGAGATAAATCAAAGACTGGAGCAGCTGTCCACAGAGCTGGAGGCTGCAAGGACTGCAAGAGAAGCCATTGCCCATGAGACAGAAGAAATCCGGCTGAAGGCAGCAGGCTTTAAGCAGCAGGTGGATTTTGCCATGGAAAATATCCGCCGTGTTCAGGAGGAGAGCCGGCGTCTTGAGGAGGAATTAAAAGGCCTTGTGGCAGGAACCGGTAATTCGGACCGGGTGATTGAAGGGAAGAGGCAGCTGATTCAGGACTTAGAGACCCGGATGGAGGAATCTGCAGTCCAGAAGGAACAGCTTTCGGAGGAGCTTTTGGCTCTGGAAAAGGCAAGAGAAGAACAGGCCAAACGCCAGCGGGAGATCTTTTCCCGGCGGGAGGAGCTGGCAGAGCGCAGCAACCAGCTGGATAAGGATTTGTTCCGTCTTCAGAGCCAGATGGAAAAGCTGGAGGAAAAGCTGGAAGGCCAGGTGAATTATATGTGGACTGAATATGAGCTGACCTTTACTACAGCAGAGCCTTTGCGCAGTCCGGAGCTTTCTGGCGTGGGAGAAATCAAAAAGCGCATTGAGGAGCTGAAAAATGAAATCCGGGCCTTGGGAAATGTGAATGTGAATGCTATTGAGGATTACAAGGAGATTTCAACCCGGTATGAGTTTATGAAATCCCAGCATGACGATCTGGTGGAAGCGGAGAAAACGCTGTTACAGATTATTGAGGAGCTGGATCTTGGCATGCGGCGGCAGTTCCAGGAGAAATTCGGAGAGATCTGCAGGGAGTTTGACCGGGTGTTTCAGGAACTGTTTGGAGGAGGCCATGGCACCCTGGAGCTGATGGAGGGAGAGGATATTCTGGAGGCAGGAATCCAGATTATTGCCCAGCCTCCGGGAAAGAAGCTTCAGAATATGATGCAGCTTTCCGGCGGGGAGAAGGCTCTGACCGCTATCTCTCTTTTGTTCGCCATCCAGAACTTAAAGCCATCGCCTTTCTGCCTGCTGGATGAGATTGAGGCAGCCCTGGATGATTCTAATGTGGACCGGTTTGCAGGATATTTACATAAGCTGATTAAAAATACCCAGTTTATTGTGATTACTCACCGGAGAGGTACCATGGTGGCCTCGGACCGGCTGTACGGAATTACTATGCAAGAGAAGGGAGTGTCTGCTTTGGTGTCGGTGAATTTGATTGAGAATGAGTTGGAGGGGTAGGTCGATTTTATATGTGGGGATGGGAGGGGGGGGTCCGCGTGAGTGGAAGGGGAGAACGTGGGGAGACGCGCTCTCGCTCCGTTTTCCACGTAGCGGTGCTAAGGCTGCAAAGAACGCAGCCTAAGTACCGACGTGGAAAGAGGGTCTCCCCACGTCCTCCCCTTCCGCTCACGCTGCTTTATTTCCATGAGGTATGATAAAATTGACCGTGTTTGGCTCCTGAGTAGGAGGCGGGGGTGAGGTGGTGTGGATGGAGTGAGGGAGAGAAAGGATGGGGAGTTTTTTTGGTGATGTGGATGGGGGCG
>CATLIJ010000123.1 GCA_949948825.1 uncultured Clostridiaceae bacterium | reverse complement strand
CCGGGATATGGCAATGGTATTCCAGAGCTATGCCCTTTACGGACATATGACAATCTATGAAAATATGGCGTTCTCCCTGACCTTGCGCAAGGAGAATCCCAATGTGATTCACAAGAAGGTGCTGGCGGCAGCGGAGATTTTGGGCCTTACCAGCCAGCTGAACAAGAAACCATCGCAGCTTTCCGGCGGACAGAGGCAGCGTGTGGCTATGGGGCGTTCCATTGTCCGCAATCCCAAAGTGTTTTTGTTTGATGAACCTTTAAGCAACTTAGATGCCAAGCTGCGGGGCGCTACCCGCAGGGAGATCCTGCTGCTCCACAAACGTCTGAAAGCAACCATGCTCTATGTTACCCATGACCAGACAGAAGCCCTGACTCTGGCAGACCGGATTGTCTGTATGTCCATGGGACATGTCCAGCAGGTAGGTACGCCGCTGGAATTTTATGATTCTCCGGCCAATGTGTTTGTGGCAAGCTTTATCGGCCTTCCGCCCATGAATTTTTATGATGTCCGTGTGGCAGAGGGGAAGCTGTTGGGAGAGGGCTTTGAAGTGAGCTTAACACTCCAGGAGCAGGACACCTTAAGGGCGTATGCCGGACAGGAGATCATTCTGGGAGTGCGCCCGGAGGACATTGTCCAGGGGCCGGAGATTCCTGTGACAGTGAGCTCCAACGAAAATCTTGGCATGAATACCCTGGTCCACGGCTCTATAGACGGAAGGAAAAATGCAGGCTCAAAAATTTCTGCAAAGCTAAAGGGCTGGTGCAGCTACAAACCCGGGGACGCGGTTTCCTTCTCCTTTAAAAGAAAGCATTTCTTTGATAAGGAGACAACGAATGCCATCAGAAAGGGAGATTAATTATGGAAGGAAAGAAAAACGGCGGATTAAAGGAAATGTGGCGGAAATTCCTGGTTTCCATCAAGCGCAGGCCTCAGATGATCCCTCTGGCTGTTCTGACGGTTGCATTTGTGTTCTATTCCATGAAGATGATGTACATTTCCGATACCACGGCTAAGATTCAGGGAACGGGTATGGGACTTGCCGGTTTTGCCACCATGCTTTTTTCCATGCTCTCCTTTATGTGTTTTTTCAATGCATTTCCCTATAGGAAAAAGCCGAATGTTCCGATGCTGGTGTTGATGTTTTTGATGTTCGGCATTGTGATCTTTGCGGATCTGTATTATATCAGGGCGATTTTTGCGGCCATATCCAGACCGGAGAATCCCATTGTGGTCACTACAGCCACTGCATACATTGCCTATGCGGAGTGGTATCTGGAGATTCATATTGGAATTTTGTGTGTGGCAATTCTGCTGATTCTGCTGCTGCCGGTTTATTCCAAACAGCTGCGCAGGATCAAGACCTCCATTGATGTGGGGGACAACGGCAATATGGGAATGATCGATATATCCCCGGAGGGGTAGGAGCAGCATGGGTAAGAGAAAGAACAACCAATATCAAAAGCCAGAGACTGACAGACAGTCAGAATACTATAAACTGAATACTAAGGCAGTGGAGGATTTAGTCACTGCAGACGAATCCAATTCCCCCCAGGTGAGCGAGGAAGAGCTGCGTGCGTACCGCTCCGGCCCGAGACGGAAGATTCCCGGCTGGGTGAAGATTTTGTTTGTGAAATTCTGGTTTGCAGCTGCCACCTGTTTTTTCTTCATATGGGGGCTGAGCGGCTATCTGGCGGATCTTTTGGATTTGCTTTTTGTCACTGGCATGGCTTTGGGGATTGTGACGGATCTTCTTACCAATCCTGTGCTGCGCTTTTGTGAAAAGACACCTGGCGGCAATGCCAGGTGGATGATGATCCCAAAGAAGGGATATATAAGCTTTCCTCTGAATATTTTATATGCCTATGTAGTATTGTTTATGGTATTTATGCTTTACAATGGAATCAATCTTGTCTGTCTTTGGATTACCGGGACAGAGAATGTGATCTTCCTGGGGGTGGAACCGGTATTGTTCGGTCTGTTTTATTTGGGTTTTGATTTGCTTTTTATCCAGATCAAACGAAGAATTGCCGGACATCTTCAGGCAGCGATGAGAGGTGTGGTATGATAGAGATTTTATATTGTGGAAGCAGCTCAGCTTGTTTTGAAATAAAAAGCGGACAGCCTTTTACCTGCGGCGATGCCTATACCGTTCTGGTGGATGGGGTGAAGCGGGAAGAGGGAGAGAACAATGTGTTTTCTCTTTACGGCTTAAGGCCTGCTGTCAAATATGCAGTCACCGTCCGCTTCGACTCCGGGGAGGAGGAGAAGCTTGAAATTGTTACAAAACCAGAGACGTGCTGTGTCAACATAAAAGATTTCGGCGCTGTGGGAGACGGCGTCCATGAGGATACGGCTGCGATTCAGGCAGCAGTCAATTTTCTGCCTGCAGACGGGAGGATTCTTTTTCCGGAGGGTACTTACCTGATCAGTCCGGTTGCTTTGAAAAGCCATATTACTTTGGAGCTGTGTGAAGGAGCTGTGCTTCTTGGTTCCCCGGAGAGGGAACGATACCCCATCATTCCTGCTGTGGCAGTGGATTCCATAAGCGGGCAGGAGCTGCCTCTTACAGGCTTTGAGGGCTTAGAGCAGAATACTTACCAGTCCCTTCTGCAGGCATCTTATGCAGAGAATATTACCATTGTGGGGAAGGGGACCATGGACGGCAATGGGGCTGGCGGAGACTGGTGGAAGGACTTTCACAGCTTTCCGGCGGCACGGCCCAGTGTCCTTTTCTTTAACCGCTGTAAGCATGTAACCCTGCATGGGGTCACGATAGCCAATGGTCCTTCGTGGCACATCCATCCGTTTTTCTCTGAAGATTTTTCCATGCTGGACTGCTTTGTCACAGCGCCAAAGGTCAGCCCGAATACAGATGGCATTGACCCGGAAAGCTGTGACTGTGTCCGGATCATCGGCTGCCGTTTCTCAGTAGGAGATGACTGTATTGCAATCAAGGCAGGAAAGCTGGATATGGCGAAAAAATATCAGAAGCCTGCTGACCACCATGTAATCCGCAACTGCCGGATGGAATTTGGACATGGAGCGGTCACTTTAGGCAGCGAGCTGTCTGCCGGAATCCGCAATCTCAGTGTGACAGACTGCTGTTTTTATGCCACGGACCGGGGGCTACGGATCAAAACCCGCAGAGGCAGGGGAAAGGACAGCCTGATCACCCATGTTTTGTTTGATAATATTCAGATGAACAAGGTTTTGACTCCAGTGGTGATTAACATGTGGTATAATTGCTGCGATCCGGACCGTTATACAGAGTATGTCTGGTCCCGGAAGCCTCTTGCGGTGGATGACAGGACTCCTCATCTGGGCGTCTTTGCTTTTCGCAATATGGAATGTGTGGACGCGGAGGTGGCAGCCTGTTACATTGACGGCCTTCCGGAAAGTCCTATTGATGAGGTGGTTCTGGAGAACATTCGGGTTACTTTTGCAGAGAATGCAAAGCCAGCCATCCCGGCTATGGAAAACTTTGCCAAAGAGCGCTGCCGCCTTGGATTTTATCTGGACAATGTGAGAAAGATTCGAATTCGGCAGGTAAGAATGAGCGGGGTGGAGGGAGAAAAGCTGATTGCAGACCATTATGAAGACATTGAGATGGAGAATTTTGAGGTGGAATGATGGATTATAAAAAAATTGACGAGTTTGTTCTTCATCTGGTGGAGGCATCCACCCCGGAGCGCACAGCCTGGAATGTGGAAAAACTTCGGGAGGGAAAAAAAGCCTCCTGGAATTATATTGACGGCTGTATGCTCACCGCCCTGATGGAGATGAGCCGGATTACCGGAGATGAACAGTATTTCCAGTTTGCCGGCGCGTGTATTGACTATTTTCTGGAGGAGGATGGAACAATCCGGACGTTTCGTCCGGAAGCGCACAATCTGGATGATATCAATGAAGGGAGAGTTCTCTTTTCCCTTTACGGCCATACAGGAAAAGAGAAATACCGCAGGGCAGCGGATAAGCTGATGGAGCAGTTAAGGCAGCAGCCCCGCACTTCGGAGGGAAACTTCTGGCATAAAGCCATTTACCCTGACCAGGTGTGGCTGGACGGGATTTATATGGCTCAGCCTTTTATGGCGCTTTATGAAAAATATTTTGGCTCCGGGAATTATTCGGATGTGATAAAACAGATTGGCAATGTTCGAAGCAGGATGTATTCAGAAGACAAGGGTTTGTATTATCACGGCTATGATGCTTCAGGGAAAGCTTTTTGGGCAGACAAAAAGAGCGGATGCTCCCAAAGCTTCTGGCTGCGGTCCCTGGGCTGGTTTGCCGTCGCGCTGGCGGATCTTCTGGAAATTCTTCCGGAAGGGGCAGAGCAGGAGAAACTGATTCGTATTTTTGTGGATTTGATGATTTCCATCAGCCGGTATGCGGACGAGGAGACCAGTCTTTACTGGCAGGTGCCGGATCAGGGAGGCCAGGAGGGCAATTACCTGGAGACCAGCGGAAGCGCCATGATGGCCTATGCCATGCTGAAAGGGGCAAGGCTGGGATTCTTGGAGAGGGAATTTGCTGAAAAGGGCAGAAAGACCTTTGACGGCATTGTGGATAAGTATCTGACCTTTACGGAAAACGGGCTGTCTCTTGGCGGTATCTGTCTGGTGGCAGGATTAGGACCGGAAGATAACCGCCGAAGGGACGGAACTTTTGCATACTATATTTCGGAACCAGTCGTGGAAAACGATGCCAAGGGGGTGGCGCCTTTTGTGCTGGCCTATTCCGAGATTAAGCGAAGCCGAAATCTGGCCCAGACCATGTCCGGATGCGGCAAGCGGGGAAGGTGAGAGGCTGTCCGCGGCAAACAGGGTTTCACGAAATGGCGATATCCCCGGCTGTCATTCCGGGGGCATCGGTTCGCGGCTTCGATTTCTGTCTGGATGGAGCACAGATTACAGCATGACCTTCATGGCATCCGCATCCGAGTGGACGAGCGGATATTCTGATACATAATCCCGCGGAGCCACGCCATATTTTCTTTTGAATATGCGGGAGAAATATAAAGGATCACTGAATCCGCACAGGCGGGCAGTCTCCGAAATATTGTTGTTCCCATTGGAGATGGCTAAAATACTGGCGGCATTTTCCAGACGCTTGTCAGTCAGGTACTGGTTGGGGGTCAGGCCGGTGAATTTTTTGAACTGTTTTTTCAGGTATTCGGCACTGAAGGGAAGGCTGTTTAAGTAAGCATTCAGGTCATAGTCAGGGTCAGAATAATTCTGAAGGATATTGTCCGCGATCTGCTGGGTCTGTTCACTCTGTTGGTTGCCGGACTTGGATAAGCTAAGGAAACCAATAATCAGATTCCCGTAGATGGGGAGCAGAGAAAAATATTCCTCCTCCTTCTGAGAAAAATAATAATGCGCGGCAGTGAAAGCGTTCTGCATAAAGCCATTGGTGTCTGCGGGAAAGATCAGGGGTTCTGTGAGGACAAGGGCTGTATCCGTAAAATTAATATGAATATTGGTGAAGCCTTCTGCGCTTATATTGGAATGGGGGGTAAGGGCAGGGATAACCGCAATATCATCAGCAGTGTAGTCCAGTGATTTGCCATTGGATTGAATCTGGCCCTTGCCGCTGGTGCAGTAGATCAGCTCCCAGCTGTTGTGAAGGTGGCAGGCAACTCTCATGGTCAGGGAATGTCTGCCGGCATAAACGATTTTATTCATATTTTGACGCCTCCTTTGTGCTAAATGAAGGATAGTGGTGTGGCGGCACACCAGAGCGTTATTTTAATGTATTATTTATAACATTTACTATAACAAATTTTGCCGGATTTGTCCATAAGGGTAATTCCCGGTTGCCATGTGTAAGGAGACAAAAAGCATGTCGTACTTAACTCTGAAAAATATCAACAAGATATATCCAAACGGTTATCATGCGGTACATAATTTCTGCATGGAAATTGAAAAAGGGGAGTTTATTGTCTTTGTCGGGCCGTCCGGCTGCGGGAAATCCACCACCCTGCGTATGATTGCAGGTCTGGAGGATATCTCCAACGGGGAGTTTCTGATCGATGGGAAACGGGCGAACGAGTGGGGCCCGCGGGAGCGCCAGATCGCTATGGTTTTCCAGAGCTATGCACTTTATCCTCAGATGACCGTGTTTGACAATATTGCCTTTGGTCTGACACTTCAGGGAGTCGATGAAGAGATCATTGAGGAAAAGGTAAAGAACACGGCCCGTATCCTGGGACTTACGGATTATCTGGACCGGCTGCCCAGAGCGCTTTCCGGCGGTCAGCGGCAGAGGGTGGCCATTGGCAGGGCCATCATCCGCAAGGTGGGGGTATTTTTGATGGATGAACCTTTGAGTAATCTGGACGCCAAGCAGCGTGTTACCATGCGGTCTGAGATCGCCCAGATTCACCGGGAGACCGGGGCGACCACCATTTATGTCACCCATGACCAGACGGAGGCAATGACTCTGGCGGATCGGATTGTGGTTATGAAGGATGGTTATGTCCAGCAGATTGGAACTCCCTATGAGCTTTATTATAAACCAGTGAATGTGTTCGTGGCAGGCTTTATCGGGGAACCGCCCATGAACTTTATCCGCGGTGTGGTGAAAAACGGGAATATTTCCTTTGGAAACAATACCCTGGAGCTTGGGAAAAGGCTGGGAGCCAAAGTCGGAGAATATGAGGGGAAAGAGATTATTTTTGCCTTTCGTCCAGAGGCCATCACCCTGGAAAGCGAAGCGGACGCTTATCAGGTGGAGGCTTTGGTGGAGCTGACTGAGATGCTGGGAGACAGTGTCAATGTGTACATTACGGCGGAGGATGAGAAAGCCATTCTCAAGACAGATCCTCACGATATGCCGGAGCTTGACAGCATCATAAGTTTTTCCATCCCCTATAAGGATGTGTATCTCTTTGATGGGGAGACCGAAAATGTGATTCTGTAACCAGAGAAACGGAGAGTATTATGCAAATTGGAATCAGACTACATGATATCAATACAGACCTGGCTCCGGAATTTCAGACTATGGAGAGCAGGATGAAAAGGGCGAATCAGGATGGCTTTTCCTGCATCCATCTGGCCATTTCCAAGGTGTTTCAGGGGGTGGACTGGGATGGCTGTGCGCTGACCGAGGGGTTGGCCATGCACGTAAAGCATATGTGCAGGCAAAACGGGCTGGATGTGTCAGTCCTGGGCTGTTATCTGAATCTGGCCCATCCGGACCCACAGGCATTGGGGGAGATTCAGAACCGATATCGGGGCTATGTCCGGGTTGCCGCTCTTTTGGGAGCTGGCGTTGTGGGGACAGAGACAGGCGCTCCG
>CATLIJ010000122.1 GCA_949948825.1 uncultured Clostridiaceae bacterium | reverse complement strand
ATTTATGCTGCGTCAGGCATTCCTGCCATAGACTGCAGTGAAGCTTTGCTGGACATGAGCAAAAAAGAGAGGACTCCCCTCTACTACCGGACAGACCATCACTGGACCACCTACGGAGCCTATGTGGGATATCAGGTTTTCTGTCAGGAGACCGGAATCTCTCCCATTTCCCTTAAAGATCTGGAAGCAGAGCTTGTCACAGACTGCTTTTATGGAACCATTTACTCCAAGATCAATGACAATACCCAAAAAGGGGACTCCATCACCATTTACCGGAATCCCAGGGATAAGCTGTCTGTGTTCTATGAAGATACCAATGAGCTTACAGACAGCCTGTACAACCTGGAATATACAAAGAAGAAGGATAAATATTCCCTTTTTCTCAACAATCTGCACCCCTTAATTGAAATTACCAATGAAAATGCCCTGTCCCAAAGGGAACTGGTGCTGATTAAGGACAGCTATGCCAATTCTATGGTTCCCTTCCTTGTGCATCATTTCCGGAAAATCCATGTATTTGACACACGCTATTACAAATGGGGGCCATCCAGCTATATCCGTGACCATCCAGATGTCACAGATGTTCTCATTCTCTACAACATGAACACACTGGATACGGATTTGGGAATTCGGGGAATCTATTAAGGTTCCCTCCCCATTTCCCGGAACACAATCAGCACAAGCAGGGGAGTACACAAAACTACGGACAGCATATACCGCATGGTCATACAGGGTCCCAGGGCAAGGGTCAATAGATAACCGGCCAGATAAAGGGGAAGAATAAGGTAAATATACTGCTTTTTCATCACAATCACCACAGTACATACCACAACTGTCCATGCGTAAAAGGATGTATAAAACACAATGGACAAAATTGGCAGCCATCGTTTTATATTCAAATCCGTAAACCAGCTGTATAGGAACTTTAAAGGAGGAATCAGGCTGTGAGTCTCCACCAAACGCACACTGTCAAAGGGAGGACTCATTTTATACTCCACATAACAGCTGGAATCACCTCCCAAATACCAGATTCCAAAAGTATTGTACACAGTAGCCAAAATATATTCCTTTGGATACTGAAGTCCAAGCTTCCCCCATAACCGGATAAAATCTTTTTTATGATCCATCAGATATTCGCTGTTCACAGCTCCCTTGACCGGGTCAGAGAGATAATACTTATACTCTCCCAAAGCCTCCTCCGGAATATACCGGAACAAAATTTCCTTGTCCTCCTCCCCGATTTCCTGGTTATGGAACACATAAGTCCGGGCCAGCTGCTGGAAAGGGACACTGAGCATTTCCACAACACTTCCCTTATTGGCATGAAACCCGATTCGCAGTGTGGTGAACATTCCCTGGATTCCAATCACCGAAACAAGCAGCACCAGCGCCAGCTTCCCAACCATCCTGGTCCTATGGCCCTGCCGTTTCCCTGCTGCCAAGCCAGCAAACAGGCATACATCCAGAAACAAAAGTCCATAGACTGCATTGTTCCGGTACAGACCCATTAAAACCGTAAACAGAATAAATACTGCCAGACGCCATCCTTTATAGACCTCCCGGTTATTTACCATATCACAGATACCGATAAAAACAACCAGGAACAAGCCTGCAAAAATCACATCCTTGGTGGTACTGATTCCCAATACCGGAAAAAAGGGATATAAAATATAAAATCCCATTACCGCCAGACGGCACTTTTTTGAAATCCCTATTTTATACAAAAACCGAAGACCAAAGGCAATGCATCCTGAAAAAATCAACAGCTGAATCAGGGCGTAAAGAAACACCCCGCCATTATAGGAACCAAAAATCCGGTTTCCCGTCTCCAGAAGCCAGCCGCCAAGAACCGAGTGAAGAATCGGGTGGTGGGTATTATAATTGCGGTCCACATACATGGCCCACTGCCAGATCATGTCATAACAGTACAGACCTGGAAAAAAGGCAAGAAAGCAGGGAATATAACCACCAAAAACAGCCAGCCAGGATTTCCAGAAAACCCGGTTTGCCTCCCTTGGTTCCGGGCATTCCCTCTCCTCTTTTCCCTTTACCAGCCCAAACAGGAAAAAGAAGAAAGGTTCTGCCAGACAGGACAGGGGAATTGCACTGAGAAACATCCAAAAAAGCCCGGTCACAGAGCGAAGCACCTGCTCGTCATTGGCAAAAATCCGAAGCCCCATTCCCGCCACTTCTGTTAATGCCAGCAAAAAAGACTGAAAAAAGCTGAAAAGAACCCTTCTTCGGTCCCTTCTTATATCCTGGAGCACTTTCCGAAGCAATATCATGGACACAAGAAAAACCATGACCGAACACAAGGTCTTGTTAAAAAACAGGTCGTCAAACAGCCCGTAAATACTCACCAGACCGCTGACTGCCAGCACGTTGGCTGCAGAAAGCACAAGCCGAAGCTTTTCTTCCTCCTCTCTTTTTTTCCCGTCATCCACACCTTTTCCCATCTTGGCCGCCAGAAAACCGCTGTACAAAAGAAGAAGGATCATGGGCAGCCAGCGGAAATAGAGAGCCTCGCTTCCAGTCTCCGTCCCTTCCTCAATGCTCTGGCCTTCCTTGCTGTAACGCCGATAAGAGGGAAGCTCCTTCCTGCTCTTCGGCGCCTCCATTCCTTCCGGAGTGAAATGATAAGTCTGATCCTGGATTACCTTCTCTCCAAAAAATACGGCTCCATCCTCTTCAAACCAGTAAAGCTTTCCATCTATCTCTGCCAGCCCGGTCACAGCAGCCCCATCCCCACGAAAAAAATACTGTTTTCCATCTTCAAAGGCATACCAGCCATTTACCATCCAGCCATTTTCATCAATATAATACCTTTTGCCACCCTTCCCCTCAACCCACTGATCCCGGATCTCATTACCAGACTCATCATAATATCTCCATCCGGTCTCCTGCTGCCAGTCAGCAAGTGCCAAAAGAGGGCAGTCTGTCATAAACAAAAGGAAAAACAGTAGCAGTAAAATCTTATTCCAGTTCTTATTCATTTTTCTCCTTACCACTTCTTCCATAATCTCTTACGTCTCTTCCACTCCCACACAATCCAGATTCCTGCCAGCAAGGAAATCAACTCAGATACACGCCACAAAACAGGTTCCTGAAAAAACACCTTTACCACCCCTTCCGGCTCCTCCAGAAACACCCGAATTTTATTATTTTCACTTCTGGCAATATTTAATTCCTTTCCTTCAGCCTGGAAAGCCCGATAACCTGGATAATATAAAAGCGGTACATCCACATAGCTCTGTCCGGGGCCTTGATTCCCCTCATAGAAAAAGGTTACAGACAGGCCATCCTTTCCTGCTTCTTTCAGCCGGACAGCTTCAGAAGGAATCCATTCCTGGTTCAGGCTGGACTTGTCTGTTCCTGGATAGAGATATTCGTTCTGGTTGAGCATAGACCCCACCTCATACTCTGACCACACATAAGCTCTCTGACGCTGATGATCACTAATAAAATATTGGGAGGAGATCATGGCAAGCAGCAACACAACCACACATGCAGTTCTTCTCTTCTTCAAGTCAAAATCAAAAAAGCTCCAGAACCCATAAGCAGCAGCCATAGCCAAAAAGCAGGCAGCCAGCCCTACAAACCGCCAGGGAAACTGAACATAAGAGATAAACAGCCGAAAAAGCGGAATCTTTGTCAGATACACCCAGGGAAACAAATCTGTGGCCGCAAAAGCAAAAAAGGCTCCTGCCCCAAACAGCGTCTTACTTCTTGTGCTGTACTGCTTTCTCCGGACAAACCAGCCATAGAAAAACAATCCTGCTCCGCACAAAAACACAAAGCCCAAAGACGCCGGAAGCGCTCTGGACAAATCCCGGTAAACCAAAGTGGACTCTCCATCATACATGGAAAATGCCTCCAGCACCAATCCAAGTGGTTCTGCACTTTCTCCATCGATATATCTTTGTAAGGCGCTGGTATCAATGTCTGTTTTCATATATTGAAGCAAAGGCAGCAAAAACCACAGATTCACCAGCAGGGACGCCAGCACTGCCTTCACACAGGCAATAAACCTGTGAAAGGAAAACATCTGCCTAATCCAGAAAAGTCCAGCTGCCACACAGAGGATTCCCACCAGCATAGTGCTGATCAGATGGCTTTGAATCACTCCGGTCAGTCCCAGGGTCAGATAAAACCAGCAGCTTTCATCCCGGAAAAACACCTCATAAAACCCATAAATCACCAAAGGGAAAAACATCATTGCCATCATTTCCCCATAGGCCGCACGGGTATAGGCATTGCACAAACGGTAAGTGCAAAGAGTATAAATCACACTGCTCATACACCCGATTTCCTTTGATTCAAAGAGAGAGCTGCTGCACTTATACATAATGACAGCAGTGGCAAAATGAACGATCAAAAGAAACAAATTCACTGCTGCTGGCAAGGGAACTCCCAAACCACTTAAAATTGCCGGAAGATACAGATACACATTGGGATAAAAAACCGGATCTGCATACCCATATCCATTAAAGCTAAAGGAATTTAACCGGACTGGAAACATTCCCTTTCCCAAAGATCCCCGTATTCCCAAAATCCGGTTCAAATGAAAAGACATATCATGTCCATGAACCAGATAAGGCAGAAACAGCGGAACACTTACCAAAAAAACAGCCCCGTAAATCAGCCATGGATAAAGACGGGACGAACGATTTCTGGTCCAAAACAACAGAAAGATTCCGCACAGCAGCAATACTACTCCCGGCAGGCAGCGCAGATAATAGCCCTGCTTCCAGCTTTCCCCGTCCTGCACCTGTCCATCCTCCAGATAATACCAGTGAGCCTCCTGCTTTAGTCCTTCATGGGAAAATCCTTCTGGTGTAAAATGGCAGCTCACCCCGCCAACCAGACGGTCTCCAAAAAAGGCCTGACCATTTTCCTCAAAAAAATACAGCCTGTTATCAATACTGGCCAGCCCAATCACCATCACTCCGTTTTGGTCAAAAAAATACAAGCTCCCATCTTCTGCCTGATACCAGCCAGTAACCATGTAGCCCTCTTTGTCCAAATAATAGATTTTCCCATTCCCATCCTGAAACCACTCATCCTTTTTCACCTGTCCCTCATCATCCACATATTGCCACTCGGTCTTCCGATTCCACCCTCCATAGGATAAAAGCGTACATTCCGCTGCAATCAACAGCAGGATCAAAAGAAATGCTGTCTTTTTTAAGTGTCCCTTCATCTTGTGCCTCCGTAGCGTCTCTGTCATATCTTGTCCATGCAAGAATCCTAAGGAACTGTTTTCTCATTAATTATAACAGTTCAGACGGGGCATTTTCTTGCCCGTCGTCTGAACTGTTACCATTCATTAGCTCAGACGAGACATGTCATCTCCCTCGCCGACTGCGTCGGCGTTCGGTTTGTCTGAATCGGAAACTTGCTGTACATCTTTCCCCCGCAAATACACAAACCAATACGCAGCCCCCACAAAAACCGCTCCTCCCACAATATTTCCCAAAGTTACCGGAATCAGATTCTTCAGGAAAAAATTCCCCCAGGTCAGCCCGCCAGACTCTCCTGCGGCCAGCGCCGCATATTCGGACCGGCTCATGGCAAACAGCCCTGCCGGACAATAATACATATTGGCAATGCTGTGCTCAAATCCACACACCACAAACACCACAATGGGATAAAATAATCCAATGATCTTCCCTGCCGCATCCTTTGCCCCAAAGCTGACCCACACTGCCAGACAGACCAGCATATTACAGAGAATCCCCTTTAAAAAACCGTCCATAAACGGCATGGAAGCTTTTGCCGCTGCGGTGCGGACAGCTGACACTGCCAGCAGCCCCTCAAACATACCAAGCTGATGACTGGCAGCTACCATCCATGCAATCAGCAGGCTTCCCGCAAAATTCCCCAAATACACGATTGTCCAGTTCTTCACCATAGCCCCTGGAGTAATCTCCCTCTGAAGCACAGGCAGTAAAAGCAGGCAGTTGCCAGTAAACAATTCACTTCCTGCCAGAATCACTAAAGTCAGCCCTGCCGGGAACACACATGCTCCAATCAGCTTTCCCCCGGAACCACCGATGGTACAGGAGGCTGCCGAGGCCCCGCAGCCAGCCAGAGCGATAAACATTCCTGCCAGCACTGCCAGCACAAAAGTCCGGTCCGGGCTCATGGCAGCCTTCTTTTTTCCAATCCCAATGTAATTCCTTGCAATCTCCTCCGGCGTAACAATCATTGGCTCTTCCTCCTACCTGCCAAGGAGCGTATCAAGCACTCCCTGAATGCTCTTTTCCCGCACCGGAATCGTCAGCTCCGGCTCATGAATATGTTCCAGATAATGGGCATCTGAGTTGCTGATAATCCGACATGTATCCAGATAAGGATTCTTCTCCCTCACCCCATGAAGCTTTTTCAGATCCTTTAACTCTGCTGTCCGAAAACGGCTGTCCGGCGGAACAAATCCCAAATTGGCAATCAGGCTGTTGGCCGTCTTCTCAACATGGGCCGGAAACATCACCCCGTCATAGGACCGCACCAGCTCCCACAGCTCATCAAAAGAAATATCCACACTGTTAATCAAAAGATAAGGTTCTGTCCCAATCACCTCATCCTCCTCATTGCAGATCTGCTGCTTTCCAAACACAGTCTCCTTATTGGGAAACTTCATCAGCCTGTCATATACACAGGCATCAAAAGCAAGTGCCTGTTCCAGTGTTGGGAACAGGCAGACCGCATGCACCTCTTCAGAAGTATTGATCTCCATACCAGGAATTGCCAGAACCCCAAACTGCTCTGCCAGCTTCATCACCGCCGGACAATTCTTACAGGAATTATGATCCGTAACCGCAATCACATCCAATCCCTTAATGGCAGCCATACCCACAATATTCCCCGGCGTCATATCATCATCCCCACAAGGCGAAAGACAGGAATGAATGTGAAGATCATAAGTAACATTCACCATACGCTCACCCCGCCAGCATCTGATAAATCTTGAAAGCCGCGTCAAAAATAGGAAGCTCTGTCCCCATCACCGTAATCCCCTGATCCTTGGCCTTCTTCATCGCCACCTCATCCAGTCTGGCCCCCTCCGCCATAACAATACATGCCGCATCCGTAAGAGAAGCCACCGCCAGAGTATTCATATTCCCCATCACAGTCACCCAGGCACACCCCGCCGGAGCCCTGCTCATGGCAATACTTAAAAGATCACAGCAAAACGGCACACCAATCTCCCTCTCCACATCCTCCCCCACATTCACCACCTCAAACACTCCACAATCAATCAGCTCCCGAACCGTCATCCAAAACCCCTCCTTCCAAAATTCACCATCTACAGAAACACTCTTTTTACACC
>CATLIJ010000121.1 GCA_949948825.1 uncultured Clostridiaceae bacterium | reverse complement strand
AACAATTGGAGGATCTTTTGCATGAGATTGAATTTGAGGAAGATAAAGCGGAAAGGAATCGCACAGCGACAAGTCTTTAGAGAAGCCGGAGGGTGCGCAGAAAGAATAAAGATATTGTAAAACAATACATTGAAATATAAAATATTAAATGATATGATATACAAAACAGACATATCCTGGAAAAGCTGACAGGGCAAGGGAAAAAGAAGGGGGTATTACATATGGCAGCCAAGGATACGAAAGGGAAGAGGCCTGCCGTCCGGCTCTCTCCACCCCATAGACTGGACACAGAACGACTTTTTATGCGGGAGATGGTTCCATCGGATTTTGCTTCTCTATGCAGGATCTTACAGGATGACAAGGCCATGTATGCCTATGAAGGGGCTTTTCGCGATGAAGAGGTACAGGAATGGCTGGACAGGCAGCTTTCCCGTTATGAGAAATGGGGATTCGGATTATGGGCAGTTATATTAAAAGAGTCTGAGGAGATGATTGGACAGTGTGGTCTGACCATGCAGCCATGGAAGGAAAAAGAGGTATTAGAGATCGGATATCTTTTCTGGCGGGATTTCTGGCATAAGGGGTATGCCACAGAGGCAGCCAGGGCATGTAAGGCTTATGCCTTTGAAGTGCTCCAGGCAAGGGAAGTTTGTTCCATTATCCGGGATACCAATGCAGCTTCCAAGAGGGTGGCAATCCGAAACAATATGACATTAACAGACACCTGGGTCAAGCATTACCGGGGGATAGATATGCCCCATGAGCGGTATGTGGTGAAATCTTGTGTTGAAACAGAATCAATCAAATGAAACAGGGGGAGAGGAAGAATGTGGGCTGTTTTTGCTGTTTTGTCAGCAATTTTTGCTGCTTTCACATCGATTTTAGCCAAAGTGGGAATTGACAATGTAAATTCTAATCTTGCCACAGCTATCCGTACTGTGGTGGTTATCATTATGGCATGGGGAATGGTCTTTGTCACGAACGCGCAGGGAGGAATTGGAATGATCAGCAAAAAAAGCTGGATCTTCCTGATTTTGTCCGGTCTGGCAACCGGAGCCTCCTGGCTTTGCTATTACAGGGCGCTGCAGCTGGGGGAGGTTTCCAAGGTTGTACCTATTGACAAGATGAGTGTGGTGATAACTCTTATATTGGCAGTTATTTTTCTCCATGAAAGGTTTACTGTAAAATCCTTTTTTGGAATGCTTTTGATTTTTGCAGGCACATTGCTGATGGCAGTTTGATGAATTTGGGAAATAAGGTTAAAATGGTTTGGAGGAATGAAATATGGCAGTGAAACAGGTTGCAGTACTTACAATAAAGCTTCATGCTCCCTGGGTGCATTCTCTCAAGGAAAAGCGGATGATTGTAAAAAGCATTTTGGCAAAGATCCGAAATAAATTCCAGGTATCCGCCGCAGAGGTGGAGGACCAGGATATTCACCAGTCCATTGTGATTGGAGTGGCTTCCATTGTGCCTCACAATGCTTTGGCGGACAGCATAATGGAGGAGATTGTGCATTTTGTGGAGGAGAATACAGAGGCAGAGATTGTCAAAGAGGAGCGGGAGATCCGATGACAGGATTATTTCGCTTCAGGATTATGCCGGAGTTCGTGAAACAGGAATCGAACGCAGCAAATGAGGACACAGCAAACAGCAAACAGAACACAGTAAACAGAATGCAGCAAACAGAACACAGTAAATTGGGCAGGAGAGAAGCCGTAATGGAAGAAAAGACGAATGTCATGCGGATTTTGGAGCAGAAAAGGCTGCCGTATCAGCCGCATTTTTATGGAGACACAGCAGCAGTGGGCGGGACAGAGGTGGCCAGGGTACTGGGGGAGGACCCGGCCAGGGTTTTTAAGACTCTGGTGACAGAAGGAAAAAGCGGGCAGCACTATGTATTTGTGATTCCAGTGGAAACGGAGCTGGATTTAAAGAAAGCCGCAAAGGCTGTTGGAGAGAAGTCAGTCTCCATGTTAAAGGCAAAGGAGCTGCTGCCTCTTACCGGGTATATTCATGGGGGCTGTTCTCCCATTGGTATGAAAAAGTTCTTTCCCACAGTTATGGATTGCCATGTGAAGGGGCTGGAAACCTTCTTTTTCAGCGGAGGAAAGGTGGGAGTCCAGGTGGAGATGTCGCCTGAGGACCTGAAAAAGGTGATTGTGTATCAAACTGCAGATGTTACAACAAAAGGATGGAGGGAAAATGAAAACGTATAACTGGGCTGTTTTAGGGTGCGGCGCAATTGCAAATGAGCTGGCGCAGGCAATGGAAAAAGAGGGGAGAACCATCTATGGGGTTGCAAACCGGACTTATGAAAATGGGGTAAGGTTTGCAGAAAAATACCGGATTTCTAAAGTTTATCAGAAGGCGGAGGAGATTTTTGAAGATGACCTGGTGGATATTATTTATCTTTCCACGCCTCATAATACCCACATTCCCTATTTGAGGGAAGCCCTGAAGCATGGAAAGCATGTATTGTGCGAGAAATCCATTACATTAAATGCCAGGGAGCTGGCAGAGGCCATGGGGCTGGCTCTGGAGCATCAGGTGGTTCTGGCAGAAGCCATGACTCTTTATCACATGCCTCTTTACAAGGAGCTTCATAAAAGAATGAAAAGAGGAGATTTTGGCAGTCTTCGGATGGTTCAGATGAATTTTGGCAGCTATAAGGAATATGACATGAATAACCGCTTTTTTAATCCGTCTCTGGCAGGGGGCGCTCTGTTGGATATCGGAGTATATGCCCTTGCCTTTATCCGTTGGTTTATGTCCCAGGCTCCGGACCAGGCGGCATCCCAGGTGAAGCTTGCTCCCAGCGGGGTGGATGAGCAGGCGGGAATCCTTTTGATGAATCCGGCAGGGGAGATGGCCACAGCTGCCATTACTCTTCATGCAAAGCAGCCGAAAAGAGGAATGGCAGCATTTGAAAAGGCTTATGTGGAAATCTATGATTATCCGCGGGCAGAAAAAGCAGTTATCACCTATACAGAAGACAACCATCAGGAAATTCTTGAACTTGGAAAAACAGCAGATGCCCTGGTATATGAGATTCGGGATATGGAACAGGCGGTTTCAGGCAGTGGAAATGAAATGTATCTGGACTATACCTGGGATGTTATGAAGATTATGACACAAATCAGAAACACATGGGGCTTTCTTTATCCGGAGGAAAGGGCAGAGGCAGAAGGGATGTGCAGATGAATGGGATTTTATCTCAATGAAAACGGCATACCTGCAAGGTGGAAGTCCTTTGGGAAAGACTGACCTGGTTTTTAAAAGAACCGGATGCCGGTGCAGCCGGTGAGCTTCAGCAGCAGGGGCCGGAGAATCGTCCTGCCGCTGAAGCGGGCCTGCCGCCTAACATTCATGTCAGATACCCTGCCGTCTGAACGGTTGCTAAAAATAAAGGAATAATACGCCAAACCTATGAGATACTATCTTATTAGGTTTGGCTTTTTTGCTGTTATGGACAACTTTGTCTCTGGCAGTCAGAAACATTCCAGCTTGTCCAAAACCTGCTTATAGACAGAGGAGGGAGCAGCGGAGTAAGCCTGCATGTGGTAGAAATAGTCCAGGGCCGCTTTCCGGCAGGATTCAATATGGGTTTTCATCAGGGCCATGGCTTTGTCCGTGTCCTGCTCAAGAAGTGCGTGGATGATCTCTAAATGCTCCAGTCGGGCGTCATGGACCTGAATCTGATTTTGCTTGCTGGAAATGATGACCCGCGTGTTATCCTGAAAAAGCTTCTGCATCATCTCAATCAGATATCGGTTGCCGCAATGCTCGATGATAAAAAGATGCATGGCTGTATCTAAACGGAAGCTGTTTTTTATGTCCATAAGACCTTCTGAAAATTTATCCTGAAAGTCAAGAAGCTCGGCCTGAGGCAGATGGGGGGCAGCCATACGCAGCGTGATTGGTTCGATTTCCAGACGTGCCTGAAAGATCTGCTGCACATCTGTAAGAGATATGTCTGACACAAGAATCCCTTTTTTGGGCATAACGGTAACAAGATTGTCATATTCCAGACGGCTGATGGCTTCCCGGACAGGAGTGCGGCTGCAGCCAAGATCTGCTGCTAGCTGTGCCTCATTGAGAAAGCTGCCTGGTTCATAGACACAGTTAATCAGGCGGTCCTTGATGATAGAGTAAGCCTGACTTTTGAAATTATGGTTGGAAGTGCTCATTTTTCGTCTCCCTTTTGTGAATAGTTCCTAAATACATTGTACAATAGAAAATTAGAAATAGCAAGAAAGGAGACAGGAAAAAGTGCATAAAAATTTACGCATAAATGTAGTAAATCTGTCTATTGTACATCATATAAAACTGTTGTATACTACATGTACAACAAAGAAAGCCAAAATGTCTATCACCAGTGAACTACTTGGCCCCAGATTTGATTTACAGGTCAGGCAGGGCATTAGAAGGGAGAAAAGCTATGAAGAGAATCATGACAGCAGGAATGGCGATGATATTGGCAGTGAGCCTGACTGCATGTGGAGGAAGTGAGACGGTCCGTGAGGAGAAGACCACTGCAGCAGGAGGAACAAAAGAGGCTGAAAGCTCCGGAGCAAAAGGAGAAGAAAAACCAACCGCTCCCCCGGCAAACAGCAATAAGGTGAAAAAGAATCCTTATACAGAGAATATAAAGCTTGCATACATTGCCCATGATTTGAGCACCCCCAACAACCAGGCGTGGCTGGAGGGCATAGAGCGGGAATGTGCTTCCTGGAATAATATTGTGGTACAGGCGTTTAATGGGGAAAGCAGTGCAGAGACTCAGGTTAAGATCATGTCAGATGTGATTCATCAGAAGTATGACGGGATTATTTTACAATGTTCGGATGGAACCGCTCTGGCTCCGTCTGTGGAGGAAGCGGAGAAGGCGGGGATTCCGGTGATTACTCTTAATCTGGATGCCTATACCATACACAGCGCTCTTGTGATGGCTGTGGATTATGATGCAGGACGCATGGTGGCAGACGAGATGGCTAAGGAGCTGAGCGGTCAGGGAGATGTGGTGATTATTCAAGGTGTGGCCGGACTGTCCAGAACCGATAATCTGGAAAAGGGTTTCCGGGATACCATTGCCAGTTATCCGGATATTCATATCATAGATGCACAGTCAGCTTCTTTTGAGAAGGAGACTGCGATTACAGTTATGAACAGTTTTCTGCAGAATTATGATCAGATTGATGGTGTGTTCTGTATCAATGATGCCATGGCAGAGGGAGCGGCGCTGGCAGTCCAGTCTGCGGGGCGAAAGGGCGAGATGGTGATCTGGGGGGCAGACGGGGAGTCAGATGCCCTTGCCATGATTGAGTCCGGCGATATGACGGGAACCATTTACACCAACAGCTGGGATGAGGGCTCCACTGCCGCAAAGATTGCTCTTTTGATGATTGGGTCTGAGTATGATTCTGCTGTATTGACTGAGACGCCCAAGGTGATTATGGAGCCTGTGGTAGTGACAATTGAGACGGTGGGGCTTATCCCTCCGGAGGATCGGTGGTAACCTTTTGTTAAGGTTTCACATAGGGGGATTACAGGGGCAAGTACAAAAGAGAAAAGGGCAGGGTGTAAAAGCCCTGCCTTTTCTCACGAAAAATTCGCAGCTGTTCAGACGGGGCAGTTTGCTTATGGTCTGAATGGTTACAAACATATACGAAAGGAAGTGAGACAGTGGAGCAGGCAACGATTCGGCGGTTGATTTCCTTGGGAATGCTGGGGGCATTGGTAATCTTATTTTCTTTTTTCAGCAGCTATTACTTAAATCCGGATAATCTGCTGGCGATTTTAAGAGATGCTTCTGTGGCGGGAATAATTGGTGTGGGAGTGACTTTTGTGATTCTCACCTCTGGCATAGACCTGTCTACGGGAAGTATGATGGCCCTGGTTGGCATGACCATGGCAAATATTTATCGTTACACTTTGCTGCCCATATGGGTGATGCTCCTTTTGGGGATTCTCACAGGGCTGGCGGCAGGTCTTTTCAATGGCCTGATTGTGACAAAGCTGCATCTTCCGGAGTTTATTGCCACTTTGGCTGCTATGGGAATTTTCCGGGCATTGACTTATGCCATTGCCATTCGGGACTCAGGCGGTGTGATTACCAGTCAGGCGATGACCTATTCTTCATTTGTAAAATTAGGCGGCGGGATGGGCAGGCTTCACTATGTCTCCATCGCTTTTTTTATTATGGTGGTAATCGGCCAGGTGGTGTTAAAAAAGACCAGGTTCGGCACAAACCTGTATGCAGTGGGGGCGAACCGAAAGGCAGCCAAGCTGTCTGGTGTTCCCATTGACAGGACCCGGATTCTGGCATACATGACTGTGGGGCTGTGTTCTGCCATTGGCGCTGTTTTTACTACGGCCCGCCTTCAAAGCACCACTGCCCTTTTGGGAAGCGGATTTGAGTTTAACCCCATTGCTGCGGCAGTGGTGGGAGGAGTATCTCTTTCCGGCGGCTATGGAGATGTTGTGGGAACCTTTATCGGGGCGCTGTTTATGTCAGCCCTGGACAATGGTATCTTAAAGCTGCAGATCAATACTGCCTATCAATATGTAATCAAAGGAGCCATTCTTATTTTGGTGGTAATGTTTGATTCCTGGTATCACGGACGGATGGAAAGACGGCGGAAGGAGCAGGGCAGAAGGGAGGAGGCAAAGACAGGATGAAGGAAGTGATTCTGGAGGCAAAGGAGATCTGCAAAAGCTTTTCCGGGGTACCTGTACTGCAGAATGTGAATTTTGACGTGCAGAAGGGAGAGGTTCACGGGCTGATGGGAGAGAACGGGGCCGGTAAGTCCACATTAATCAAAATTCTGACCGGAGTGTACAGAAAAGACAGCGGATTGGTGTTTTGGGAGGGAAAAAAGGCTGTGATCAACAGCTATAAGGAATGCCAGAAGCTTGGCATGGCATGCATTTACCAGGAATTGTCTGTGATTCCTTCTTTGACTGTAGCTCAGAACGTGTTTTTGGGAAGGGAGCCGAGAAAGCTGGGACTGATTGATCACAGAAAAATGAATGAGGACACAAGGGAATTGATGGATCGGTTTGACTTTCCCTTAAAGCCAGATGCTCTGGTGTCTGGCCTTGGCATTGGCCTTCGCCAGCTGGTGGAGATTTTGAAGGGACTGTCCTGCCATTCCAGGCTGCTGATTATGGATGAGCCTACAGCCAGCTTAAGTGGAAAGGAGGCAGAATGTCTGTTTTCCATCATAAACAATCTTAGGAAAAACGGAGTGTCTGTTCTTTATATTTCTCACAGGCTGGAGGAAGTATACCGGCTTGCTGATCGGCTGACCGTGCTTCGGGACGGGAAAAATGCTGCTGTATTAAAT
>CATLIJ010000120.1 GCA_949948825.1 uncultured Clostridiaceae bacterium | reverse complement strand
TCTTTCCGGAGCTGTTTTGTTGGAATGGTTTCGGCGATGAGGTTTGGGTGCAATGTTGCAGGGCGGAGCATTGCATCAGAGAGCGTCTTACCGGGTTCCGAATATGCGGTCTCCGGCGTCACCAAGGCCGGGACAGATGTAGGCGTTCTCATTCAGACAGCGGTCCAGATGGCCAATGTAAAGCTGAATATCCGGGTGAGCTTTCATAAGCCGTTCTACTCCCTCCGGCGCAGCGATGATAGACATAAATTTAATGTTCTTTCCGCCGTGTTGTTTGATAAAGTCAACGGCAGCCACTGCAGAGCCGCCGGTTGCCAGCATTGGGTCTGTGACAACAATGGTCCGCAGTTCAATGGGAGTGGGAAGTTTACAGTAATATTCATGAGGCTCATGGGTCTCTTCGTCCCGGTACAGGCCGATATGGCCCACCTTAGCGCTGGGAACCAGAGCGAGGATTCCGTTTACCATACCCAGTCCGGCCCGGAGAATGGGAACTACGGCAAGCTTTTTGCCGGCAATCATAGGAGTCATACATTTTTCAATGGGAGTTTCTACAGGAACATCCTCCAGGGGAAGATCACGGAGAGCCTCGTAGCCCATCAGCATGGCAATCTCTTCAATCAGGGACCGAAATTCATTGGTGCCAGTGTTTTTGTCCCGGAGAATGGAGATCTTGTGCTGAATGAGAGGGTGCTTAATAACAATCACATTTTCCATAGTTGTCATCCTTTCTTGTCAATGGACAGGAATTATTCCTTTGTTATGTTGTCTGGTCTTATTATACATGGTATTGGCGGGATTGTCATTTGGTTTTTTTGAAAAATGGATTTGAAATGGAATCGATTGTATGATTCATAAACAACGAAAAAATATGGATGATAACTATGTGTTGGATGGGTAACAGGGAAATTGGTAAAAGATGGGACAAAAAGGGAGGAGCCGGCAACTACTGCGATAGCTGCCGGCGATTATGAAAAAAATTTTATCTGAATGTCATTGGTTGATGATATTATTATAGGTTGGATTTATGAAGGAAGTTTAGCTTAAATGTAGATGTTCTGTGAACAATTGTAAACAAAAAATGAACGGATCATGAGTGTTTCAGGCGGAATGGTAAGGGATGGAAAATGGGTTGTCATGTGATTGCCAAAAGACCGCAAGATTTATGAAAAGGAAAACTGGTAATTTTGATATAATGCAGGTACAGTTCTGATGTCTCATTTGAGCTGTTACATAATGTGCAGGAGGATACAGACATGACAGGTGACATTGAAAAAGTGATGACAGCCATTGATTATGTGGAGGACCATTTGTCTGAAAATCTGGATTTGGAAACTGTAGCCAGAGGGCTGCATTATTCCAAGTATTATTTACATCGTATGTTTCGAAAGGAGGCTGGACTGACAATCCATGATTATGTACAGCGCAGAAAGCTGACAGAGGCAGCAAGGCTTTTGGTTTTCACAGATCAACCGATTATGGAGCTTGCTCTGATGGCAGGATATGAGAGCAGGCAGGCGTTTACCGGAGCATTTAAGGAAATGTACAAGCAGACTCCCAATCAGTACCGGGAAAAGGGGGAATTTTACCCATTGCAGCTAAGATATGGTCTGAATAAAAATCCACAGGAAACGGACCAGTCCACATTCTGGCAGCAGAGGATTGTTCTGGCAAAGCCAGAGGATATTCCAGATTGGATTCAGTTGGTTCGTCTGGTGATTGATGGTTTTCCCTGTCTGAATGAGGAAAAGTACAAAGTGCAGCTGGAGCGGGCCATTGATGGAAAAAGGGCGTTTCTTTTGAAGGATCAGGATACAGCGGTTGGCAATATGATGTTTTGCAGAGAGACCGGAAACATTGATTTTTGGGGAGTTCATCCTCAGTACAGAAGAACAAAGATACCAGAGGCATTTTTGAAAAAGGTTATGGGGGAGATGGCGGGCCGTGATGTCAGGATTAAGGTGACGACCTTCCGGGAAGGGGATAAGGCAGATACTGGATACAGGAAAATGCTCAAAGAGCTTGGATTTGCGGAAGGAGGGCTGCTTGTGGAATTTGGTTATCCCACCCAGATTTTTGAGTGGCCAAAAGAAGGTATGGGGGCCTGAATCAGAGATGGAACAAGGAAAGGAATTAAAAAATCCTTTGGGGCAGGATTTTACAATTTGGTCATTATTGAAGTTTGCATTGCCAACGATTGTTATGATGATGTTTATGGGACTTTATACCATTGTGGATACTATCTTTGTGTCCCGGTTTGTGAGTACAGATGCTTTGTCTGCCATGAATATTGTCTGTCCTGTGATTAACCTGATTGTAGGGCTGGGAACCATGCTTGCCACCGGAGGGAGCGCTGTGATTGCCCGAAAAATGGGGGAAGGGAAGGAGGAGCGTGCTTCACAGGATTTTACATGGATTATCTGCGCGGGAGCTGTGATGGGATTTGTAATCGCCCTTGTGGGCGTAGTATTTTTGGATTCCATTCTATGGGGACTGGGGGCAAGCCCTTTGCTGTTTCCTTATTGCAGGGATTATTTGCTTGTGCTTCTTCTTTTTACGCCTGCAAGCATTCTTCAGGTGCTTTTCCAGAATCTGATTGTTACCGCAGGGCGGCCTGGATTTGGAATGGTATTGTCTGTGAGCGCAGGGGCAGCGAATATTTTATTAGATACTGTTTTTGTAGTGTTTTGTAAAATGGGAATTACTGGTTCTGCTCTTGGAACCGGAATGGGGTATCTGATTCCAACCTTGGCCGGAATATGGTTTTTTTCCGGAGGGAAAGGGAATCTGAAATTTTCAAGGCCCAAAATGAAGGGCTCTGTATTGGCAGAAAGCTGTCTGAACGGTTTTTCGGAGATGGTAAGTCAGATGGCATCTGCAGTGACCACATTTTTCTTTAATTTGACCATGATGGGGCTGTTGGGGGAAAATGGGGTTGCAGCGGTTACGATTATGATTTATACTCAATTTATGCTTACTGCTTTATACATAGGATTTTCCATGGGAGTTGCCCCGGTGATCAGCTACAATTACGGACTGGGAGATGGCTGGCGTTTGAGGAGGATATTCCGGATTTGTATATCTTTTATTGCCGTTGTGTCTGTTTTCGTGTTTTTGATTTCCATGGTACTGGGAACGCCGCTTGTAGGGGTTTTTGCAGAAAAAGGAACTCCGGTTTATGAGCTTGCCCGAAAGGGGTTCTGGATTTTTCCCTTTGGCTTTTTATTTTGCGGAATCAATATTTTTACATCTGCATATTTTACGGCATTGTCAAACGGAAAGGCATCTGCAATTATTTCTTCCCTGCGGACTTTTGTTTTTATTGTTTTTTTCCTGTGTACACTTCCGCTTCTTTTTCAGGAGACAGGGGTGTGGCTGGCGGTCCCTTTGTCAGAGCTGATTACTATGTTCTTTTCTGTGGTTTTTTTGGTGAGAAACAGGACAGACGGCAGTAAGAAGATGTTCGAAGATAAAATAGAAAGGGGAGTGGAAGAATGAAAAAAAGAGAGAATTTATTGCAGATTAAATTGACGGATGGGCAAAAGGAGAAGCTTAACCGGGAGATAAAGGCATTTTATCTGGACCAGCGGGGAGAGGAGATTGGAATGATTGAGCAGATGCAGCTGCTGGAGCTGTTTCAGGAGAGGCTGGCTCCGGTTATTTACAATAAAGCGTTGGAGGATGCGAAAAGGTGGTATATGCAGATGATGGACAATCTGGAGTCAGATTATTATTCCTTATATAAGAATGAACCGTGAAAAATGGTATTGGATTGGAGGTTATGATGGCCAGGGGGTAAGGATGCTGGGGCGGAAAGACTTCGGAGTGAAGATGTTGGGGTGGAAAGATGCCAAAGGTCGAAGATGTTGAGGGGAAAAGATGCAAAGGTCGAAGATGTTGGGGAGAAAAGATGCAGAGGTCGAAGATGTTGGAGGGAAAAGATGCCAAAGGTCGAAGATGTTGGGGCGGACAGATGCAAAGGTCGAAGATGTTGAGGGAAAAGATGTAAAGGTCGAAGATGTTGGAGGGAAAAGATGCAGAGGGCAAAAGATATAAGGGTCAAAAGATATTTTGACCCTTATATCTCACTTTCCATAAGGAGAGACTGATTTTCCACCCGTTTCTGTATTTGCTTTAAAAAGGATTCGGGTTCCAGGACCTTTACTACTGGTCCAAAGGAGAGAACCTGAATCAGAAGCTCGGTTTCCCATCGTTTGTTATAATAAATGGTGCAGCGATAGGAGCCAGATTCCTTTATCCGCTCTACTTTTTTCTGATAACAGGAGAAATGAAGCATGGCCCGTTCCAGGGCATTCCGTTCCGTAGTGATTTCCAGTACCAGTGGCTTTTCACAGAGAGAGCGGTCTAAGAGCTGGTCTACATTCACCAGGGGAGAAGGGATGTGGCCGGCTTTTTTAACGGATAAAATCCGGGCTGCATTTAACACGTCCATGCGTTTTCTGCCTTTTTGGCTGATTGTCATGCCGTAAAGACGGAATTTGCCGTCTCTCTGTCCATATTCCAGACGGCATGGGAACCAGGGACGGGTCAGAATATTGCCTTTCCGTGAAAAATAAGACACGGATAAGGTGCATTGTGTACTGATTGCCTCCAGGATTGTGAGCATGTGTTCCCGGTACATGACAGAGGAAAAAGGGTCATGGTCTCCATACTGGTCAAACAGGCAAAAGTCAGATGTGCGGTAAAGGGGAGGAACATCCGATAAATATTCTTCCAGTTCTTTTAACTGCAGATCTGTGAAAAAAAGCCAAAACCGGGAGTCAGACATCAGCGCCTTAATCCAGGATTTCTGAAGGCTGGTAAGGGTCCTGGGAAAAGGCGGATTTTTTAAAACAGAGGCGTAAAGGCCAGGTGACGGATGAACAAAGGGCCGGTTTGTCTGAATCGGCTGCTTCACAAGGGGGCGATCCACTTGAGGCGGCTGCTTCACAAGGGGGCGATCCGCTTGAGGCGGTTGCTGAACAGGGGGGCGGTCTGCTTGGACCGGCTGCTTCACAAGGACTCGATCTGCCTGAACCGGCTGTTTAAGAAAGGGCCAGTTTCCCTGAATCAGCCGGGGAACAATGGCCAGAACGCTTTCATCATAGCCATATTCTCGTGCCAGATCCTCTATCTGACCACGGGTAAGCGGGTGGTGGGCAGCTTCCTCCAGAATCCGGGCAACTACCTGATAATAACAAGTATAGAGCTCTGAAAATAAGGAGAAGCCGAAGTCTTTATGCGCTTTCTCGGTGACGCTTTGCCATGAAGGAGCGCTTTCTGGCTGCGTTTGCCATTTCTGATTGGAATTGTCTTTGGTGATGAAGGTTTTACTGGAAATCTTTGTGGATTCCAGAAGCGGTTTTGTGCCATGAACCGAAGGCTTCAGAGGGCATTTAACATCCTGAATTGGATTTGTCTTAGGTGATGGATTATTACAGTAAATCTGCATGCGTCCGGCAGCGGACGCGCCACCACCACATAAAAGTTTGGCGGGTGCACTGGGTATACCTGATTTAAAATCGCCTTCAGCGATGGAACTTTCACAGTAACAGGACTGCATCAGTCTCATATCATTCCAGAAACGTTTCTCTATGGCAGAATTGGAACAGGAAAAGGAATAAATTCTTCCAGTGAAGCTTTTGATCCAGGGAAGGATCTCCGCGGCATCTGTACATAGGCGGGTGTATTGGTACAGCCCTGGTTTCAGCCGCTTTATGCTGCCGCCCCTGCCTTCTCTTTTCAACCGGTCAAGAATATAGTCTTCTTCTGTTTCGTCAAGACAGATTTCCATACACACAGCTTCCAGGTCGTGTTTGTGTGGGCTTCCAAAGGATACGCCCCAAACATGAGGAAAATGTTTTTGAAAAAAGCCCATACAGGTATCGTAATTGCTATCTGCCTCCAGAAGTTTCACACTTTGTATGGAATCAAGGCGGAAGGAGGAGAGCCGACGGGAGTTTTCCTGCCAGACACAGACATATCTCCGGCCAGTCTGGGTGCTGGTGAGAATTTTCAGGGGAAGGGCAGTAAGCGTATTTGTACGGCGTCCTTTGGTGCTTTTGACTGTAACCTGTATCTGGCGTTTCTGCTCCATTGCCTGCAGAACCGGGAGGAGAATTTCGTCCTCCAGGGTGTGGATCAGATAGTCGCTTCGAAAACGGAAGAAGTCGTTTTTCTTATTCCAGTAGTCTAAAATGGTGCTTCCAATGAATCCAAAGGGAGCAGCGCCCTGAAAGAAGCTGACTGCCAGCCATAAGGCCGGGAACAGGCCTGAGTGGGAATGACAAAGGGGAGTGATTCCGGAATACAGGTATTGTTTTCCCTGTTTTTTTTGTGTTATCAGGCCTTCTTTTTGATATTGAGCCAGTTTCCGGCGGAGGGTCTGAGAGTCAAAAAGCTGATGATATTGTTCTTGCAGCTGGTCTGCAATGACCTCCAGGCTTCGTGGCTGGCCGTCGGCAAGAAGGTCGGACAGAAGAAAGTAAAGGGAAATATCATTGTCTGTAAAGGTTTTGGATTTCCAGGCCTGGTATAAAGGATTTACAGCCATGCGGCTGGAATCCAGAGTGAGAAATACAGACTTTTTGTGGCCGTTTTGGTCGGTTCGTATGTAGTCGGAGAACCAGCTTTCCATGCGGCGGCGATGGTTGTCATAAGTCCTGGGACTTTTTTCCCGGAAATCCTCCCGCGTCTTGAAGCCATAAACATAAAAATCGCGCACATAGGAGCGGATTTTGTCAAATCGTTGAATCAGTTCTTTGTATTCGGACATGGATTATTTTCCTTTAAAGTTGGTGCTTGGGACAGATGATACTAAAATAAGTATACAAAAAAGCTGTCAAAAAAACAATCATAAACTGCGCAGTGTTTTTGAAATGATCTCTTATTTCTTTTGTGATAGGATAATAACACCGAAAGGTTAATGGTTCCGGCTTACAGTTGTGGTGTTTGAACCAGACGGTGCCGCTGCTTTGCAGTACGGTATGCCGCCGGAAGCATGAAATGGCGCTCAGTGTTGGACTGAAGATTGTCATATGGCTTGATTTACGTGGGTTCGAATCCCACCGGTGAAAACCGTTGCTTAGTGGTCGAAAGCAATCAACAGACACCTCCCAAGTGTCCGATCAATGAGGAAGACATGGGGTCCGCTGGCAGATCTGGTTTCCCGCAAGGGAGAAGGATATGTAGCAGAAAGCTTGCCTGTGCCAGAAGAGAGCGGCAAAATCGGATTTTGTTCCATTACCTGGATAAGGGTGCGGAACCTGGTTGTAAAACCTTGGAGCTATGGCGTTGGTGTTAAGGTGTTGATGCTATGGCGTTGGCGTTATGGTGTTGGAGCTATGGTGTTGA
>CATLIJ010000119.1 GCA_949948825.1 uncultured Clostridiaceae bacterium | reverse complement strand
CAAGAGTTTGTCTAAGGAGGGTGCTATGCTGCAGGGAAAGACAGTAGTCCTGGGAGTGGGGGGAGGAATTGCTGCCTATAAGATACCGAATCTGGCCAGTATGCTGAAGAAGCTTCATGCCAATGTGGAAGTGATTATGACAGAAAATGCAGGGAATTTTATAACGCCTGTTACGTTTGAATCCCTTACTGGCAACAAATGTCTCACAGATACCTTTGACCGGAATTTTCAGTTTCAGGTGGAGCATGTGGAGCTGGCCAAGCGGGCAGATGTGTTTCTCATTGCCCCGGCCACAGCCAATGGAATTGCAAAAATAGCCCATGGGATTGCAGATGACATGCTGACCACTACATTTCTGGCCTGTCAGGCGCCTAAGCTTATCGCTCCGGCCATGAATACAAGAATGTACGAGAATCCAATCACCCAGGATAATCTGAAAATCTGTATGAAATATGGAATGAAGGTGATTGAGCCAGCCAGGGGATATCTTGCATGCGGGGATGTGGGAGCCGGAAAGATGCCGGAGCCAGAGGTGCTGTTGGAGCATATTTTGTTTGAGATTGCTTATAAAAAAGATTTGGCAGGGAAAAAACTTTTGGTGACAGCAGGACCCACCAGGGAAGCCATTGACCCGGTCCGGTATATTACTAATCATTCTTCTGGAAAGATGGGGTATGCAGTGGCCAGAGCAGCGGCAGAGCGGGGAGCCAGTGTCACTTTAGTCAGCGGTCCGGTGAGCTTAAAGCCTCCATTGGGGGTAAAGCTGGTACAGGTGGAAAGCGCAGGAGAGATGTTTGAGGCAGTGAAGGCAGCCTTTGACGAACAGGATGCAGTGGTAAAGGCAGCTGCTGTGGCAGATTACACGCCTCTTTCTGTGGGAGCGGAAAAGACCAAGAAGAAGGAAGGGGATATGTGCCTGGAGCTGAAGCGGACAGAAGATATTCTGGCATGGCTGGGAGCCAACCGCCGTCCGGGACAGTTTTTGTGCGGTTTTTCCATGGAGACCGAGCATCTGGTGGAGAATTCCAGGGCAAAGCTTGAGAAGAAAGGCGTTGACATGATTGTGGCCAACAGTCTTCGGGTGGAGGGAGCCGGATTTGGGACAGATACCAATGTGGTGACATTCATCACCCGCCAGGGGGCGCAGGAGCTGGAGAGGATGACCAAGGACCAGGTGGCCCACCGGATTTTGGATGAGATTTTTGCTATGAAAAGTTGAGCATTAGGGAATGGGAGGAAAATTTATGAGATACGAGAAAATGAAACTGAAAGTGGAGGGGCAGAAGACAGGCGAGGCGGTTCTTACCATGTATTTGCTGGATTCTGTGGGAGAAAAGCCAGAGGGAAAGCGCCCCATAGTGATTGTGGTTCCGGGAGGAGGATATGGGTTTTGCTCGGAACGGGAGGGAGAGCCGGTTGCCATGAAGTTTCTTGCCATGGGGTGTCATGCCTGTGTGCTGAATTACAGTGTGTCCCCCAACCGTTTTCCAGTGGCTTTGCGGGAGCTGGCCCTTGCCGTGGCCACGGTCCGGGAACATGCCAGGGAGTGGGATGGAGATCCGGAATCCATTCTGGTCTGCGGTTTTTCTGCAGGAGGCCATCTGGCCTGCAGTATAGGCGTGTTCTGGAACCGCCCGGTGGCTTATGAGGGGATTGGCCGGACCGGGAGAGATGTGCGGCCAGATGGAGTGATTCTCTGCTATCCGGTGATTACAGCAGGAGAACATTGTCATCCAGGATCTTTTGAGGCCCTTTTGGGAGAGGAGGCCAGTTTGGAGCTAAGGCAGGCAGTTTCCCTGGAACATCATGTGACCAGCCAGATGCCTCCGGTTTTTCTGTGGCATACCATTACAGATGATACAGTTCCTGTGGAAAACAGCCTTTTGCTGGCAGAAGCCATGAAGAAAAACCATGTGAATTTTGAGATGCATTTATATCCTTATGGCTGCCATGGATTGTCCCTGGCCACAAAGGAAACTGCCGGAGGAAAAGATTATTTGGTGGAACCGGGTTGCCAAAGCTGGATTTTGCTGGTACAATCTTGGATTGAGGGCCGGCGCTATCTGCAGCCTTCCGGCAATTAGCCATGACCGTTCAGTCTGAACGGTTATAAATAAGACGATGGAGGACAAACTCTTGTCAAACAAGAAGGATGAAATAAAAAAACGAAGGACTTTTGCCATTATTTCCCATCCGGATGCGGGAAAGACTACTTTGACTGAGAAATTTCTGCTGTACGGCGGAGCCATTAATCTGGCAGGCACAGTGAAGGGGCGGAAGGCCGCCAAATATGCAGTGTCAGACTGGATGGAGATTGAGAAGGAAAGGGGAATTTCCGTCACATCTTCTGTGATGCAGTTTGCCTACGATGGATTTTGCATTAACATTCTGGATACGCCGGGACACCAGGATTTTTCGGAGGACACTTACCGGACATTGATGGCAGCAGACAGCGCGGTGATGGTCATTGACGGCTCCAAGGGCGTGGAGGCTCAGACCATTAAGCTTTTTAAAGTGTGCGTTATGCGGGGGATTCCGATTTTTACCTTTATTAACAAAATGGACCGGGAGGCCAGAGATCCCTTTGAACTTATGGACGAGATTGAGAATGTCCTGGGAATCCGCACCTGTCCAATCAACTGGCCTATTGGCTGCGGAAAGAATTTTAAAGGAGTCTATGACCGGAACACCAGAAAGATTACAACCTTTACAGCTGCCATGGGCGGACAGAAGGAGGTAGCTGCTCAGACCTTTGACCTGGACGGCAGCGATGCGGAGCATGTCATTGGCGCCAGCTATTACGGGCAGCTGTTGGATGAGATTGAATTGTTGGATGGAGCCAGTGATGAGTTTGACCAGGAAAGAGTAAGCCGGGGGAACCTGTCTCCGGTGTTTTTCGGGTCTGCACTCACGAATTTTGGTGTGGAGACGTTTCTGCAGCATTTTCTTCAGATGACCACATCTCCTCTGGCAAGAAAGACCAGGACCGGAGAGATTGATCCCTTTACGGAAGATTTTTCTGCCTTTGTGTTTAAGATTCAGGCCAATATGAACAAGGCCCACAGGGACCGGATTGCCTTTATGCGGATTGTTTCCGGGAAGTTTGAGGCAGGGATGGAGGTAAACCACATTCAGGGAGGAAAGAAAATCCGTCTGTCCCAGCCCCAGCAGATGATGGCCCAGGATAGGAAGATTGTGGAGGAAGCCTATGCGGGAGATATTATCGGAGTGTTTGATCCCGGAATTTTTTCCATTGGGGATACTCTGTGTCTGTCCAATGAAAAATTTGAATTTGAAGGGATTCCCACCTTTGCGCCGGAGCATTTTGCAAGGGTAAGGCAGATGGACACCATGAAGCGGAAGCAGTTTTTAAAGGGAGTCAGCCAGATTGCCCAGGAGGGCGCCATCCAGATCTTTCAGGAATTTAACACAGGTATGGAGGAAATCATTGTGGGAGTGGTGGGAGAGCTTCAGTTTGAGGTGCTGACCTACCGTCTGGAGAATGAATATAATGTGGAAGTAAAGCTGGAGAAGCTTCCTTATGAATATATCCGCTGGATTGTGAATAAGGAAGAGGTGGATGTGGAAAAGATCCAGGGCACTTCTGATATGAAACGAATCAAGGATTTAAAGGACAATCCTCTGCTGCTGTTTGTAAACAGCTGGAGCGTAGGCATGGTGGAGGAGCGGAATCCAGGATTAATACTGGAGAACTTTGGACGCAGCTAACAGAAAGGAAAGAACAGAAATGAGCAAAATTGATGTAGTAAGAGCAGCTATGGTGGAAGCGATGAAGGCAAAGGACAAGGCAAGAAAGGACGCTCTGTCCATGCTGCTTTCCGCCCTGAAAAATGCGCAGATTGACAAGAGAGAGGAGCTGACTGAGGACGAGGAGAATGGGATTGTAAAGAAGGAGATCCGCCAGACCCAGGAGACCTATGATTCAGCTCCCGCTGATAGGGAGGATATCCGCAGGGAGGCAGCGGGAAGAATCGCGGTATATAAAGAATTTGCTCCTGAGGACATGGGGGTGGAGCAGATCAAAGAGGTGATTCTGGGAGTTCTGGCAGAGCTTGGGATTGAGGAGCCGACCAATGGAGATAAGGGCAAAATCATGAAGGTTCTGATGCCAAAGGTAAAAGGAAAGGCAGACGGAAAGCTGGTCAATGAGACCCTGGCAGGGATGATGAAAAAATAATCCTCCAGGGCTTTTATAAAAAAGAAAAATTTAAGGAGACAGGTAAAATGTATAAAGAGAAAATCGAAGCTTACATGAATGCCCACACTCAGGAGATGATTGAGGATATTTGCGAATTGTGCCGGATTAACAGTGAGAAAATGCCGGCAGAGGAGGATATGCCTTACGGTCCCGGGGCGGCAGAGTGTCTGGACGCGGCATTGGATATGGCAGAGGGGTATGGCTTTGAGGTCCAGGATTATGATGGGTATGTAGGGTGTGTGGATTTTGACGGCAGCCTGCCAAAGCAGCTGGATATCCTGGCTCATCTGGATGTGGTTCCGGCAGGAGAGGGCTGGCAGGTGACAGAGCCCTTTCAGCCAGTGGTAAAGGACGGCAATCTGTATGGCCGCGGCACTGCAGATGACAAGGGTCCGGCTGTGGCTGCGCTCTATGCCATGCGGGCAGTGAAGGAGCTGGGGATTCCTTTAAAGAAAAATGTCCGTCTGATTATGGGAACGGATGAAGAGTGCGGCAGTTCAGATATTAAGCATTATTATGGGATTGAAAAGGAAGCGCCCATGACCTTTTCACCAGACGGACAATATCCGGTTGTAAATGTGGAAAAAGGGCGTTTGGGCGGACATTTCACAGCAGAATTTGAAGCTTCCTCCCAACTGCCAAGACTGGTGAAGATTGAGGCAGGAACCAAGCTTAATGTGGTGCCGGGAAAAGCGGCTGCCACAGTGGAGGGATTGGAGCTTTCCCTTTTGGAGGAGACGGCAGAAGCAGTGAAGAAGAAAACAGGAATTGAATTTCAGTTTGTGTCCAAAGAGCCGTTTTGTGAGATTACAGCCATTGGAGCAGGAGCCCATGCCAGTAAGCCCACAGAAGGAAACAATGCCCTTACCGGACTTTTGTCCCTGGTCTGCTGTCTTCCTCTTGCAGAATGTCCTCAGGTGGAAAGCTTAAAAAAGCTGGCAGCCCTCATTCCCCATGGAGATGTGAACGGAACAGCCCTGGGCGTAAACATGGAGGATACTGTGTCCGGAGATCTGACACTGGCATTTTCCATGCTGACTGTGGACCAGGCTGGGCTGGACGGTCAGTTTGACAGCCGGGTTCCGGTTTGCGGAAATGAAGACAATGTGTTAAAGGTGATTCAGGAGAAAATGGCGCAGGAGGGCTTTTGTCTGCTGAATGATTCCATGTCAGCGCCTCATCAGGTGGACGGGGATTCCAGGCTTGTTAAGACCCTGCTGAATATTTATGAGCGCTATACCGGAAAAGAGGGGAAATGCCTTTCCATTGGAGGCGGCACCTATGTTCATGATTTGAAGAATGGCGTGGCATTTGGCGCGTCCATGCCAGAGACAGATAACCGGATGCACGGGGCAGATGAATTTGCTGTGGTGGAGGAGCTTGTGATGAGCGCAAAGATGTTTGCCCAGGCCATTGTGGAGCTTTGCGGTTAAGAGACAGTCGATGTACTGTATTTTTCTGCCTGCAGCTGGCTGCGGCAGCACAAGAAAAAGGCGGACAACAGCATATGCCTGTTGTCCGCCTTTTTCTGTGTTATGTATGGCTGCATTTCACAATACTAATTTTTCGCCGCATCCAGCACGGTATGTAAGTAGCCTGCCGTATCAACCAAAGTTGCGCCGGAGATGGCGTCCACAGGATTCTCCCCGTCAGCCAGAGCAGTCACATCTGTAATGGACATACCGTTAATGTGGTTCTGAATGGCATCAAAGTTGGTGTCAATTCTCACAGTGGAGCCGCCTTTATCCGCCATATTCTTGCTGTAATAGTCTGCGTTTACACGTTTGGAGCAGAGAACGCTGCCTTCTGCATACCCGTCCTTGAAATCGCTGTCACTGTTGGGTACGCCAGTGATATCTGCATCGCTGGAGATAAACTGAAACTCATCAATATAGCTTAAAAGAATCTTCTCTCCGTCCGTTAAAGCAGCAGCAGTAGTAAAGCACTTGGTTCCATGAGCAGCTCCATAGACAACATTCAATTTCAGATTGTCCGAATTGCCGGTAAATTCCACAGCCTGCGTGTCCCTGGCTGCGCGGGCAGCATCTGCAATAGCAGTCAGATAGCCAGCAGTGTCAACAAGAGTTGCGCCGGAAACGGCATCCACAGCTCCATCACCCTTGGCAACTGTGTCAATCTCATCAATCGTCTTTCCTACAGCGAAGCTTTGAATGGCATCGTAGTTTGCATCAATGGCAACCGTAGCACCGGCATGGTCAGTCATCAAAGCGCTGTAATAGGCAGCGTTTTCCCGCTTGGAGCAAAGAACCAGTCCATCTGCGTAGCCTGCTGCAAAGTCTGCGTCGCTGTTGGGTACGCCGGTCACATCCTCCTTGCTGTCAATAAACTGAAATTCGTCTAAGTAGGCAGCTACAATCACATCATCCTGAACAACGGCAACTGCCTCGGTAAAGCACTTGGTTCCGTGAGCAGCAGCATAGATTTGTCCAATCTGCAGTCCTCCGTCAATCTCCACCTTTTCAGCAGGAGCGGCTGTCTCTGCTGGTTTGGATTCTGCCGCGGCCTCCTCCAGCTCTATGCCAAGAGCCTGGGCGGCTGCAGCTTTGACTGCTTTTGTGGTGACAGTTGCGCCGGAAATACCGTCGATTTCAATGCCATTGGCTTTTACAATCTGCTTTTCCAGCTCTGGCAGAGCCTTTCCGCCAATATCCGGCGTTTCGTCATCTCCCTGAATGGAGCAGGCTGTGATGGTTCCGTTCTCCACAGTCAGGCTGACTGTAATCTCACCGCCAAAGCCTTCCGCTGAGCCGGTCTGCGCTTCCCCCTTTGCCTCCTGTGCCTCTGTGGCCTGGGTGGTTGTGGGGGCTTCTGTGGACGGATTGGCAGAGGAGGAAGGCTGGCTGCCGCAAGCGGTCAAACCAATGCCAAGGACTCCGCAAAGTGTGATTGCTAAAACTTTTCGCATACGTTTTCTCCCTTTCTTTTTACAGATATTTGTCTTTGTTGCTTAGACAATTTGTGAATGTTTTATCATTGTATCATACTATTTTTTTGCTGTCAATCCGGATAAGTTAGTCTTTCTTTTTTATGGGGAGAACCATGCAACCATTGCCAATAAATCAAAAAGTTACTTGACTTTATTCTCCTATGATGTTATGATGAAATGGCAAATGGAAGGACAGCGGTGTTACCGTTGTTCT
>CATLIJ010000118.1 GCA_949948825.1 uncultured Clostridiaceae bacterium | reverse complement strand
TCTTAATGTGTGAGTGCACTAAGGCTGACAGCAGCAATTAAGCTGCGTATGCTAAATTATCTTCAGCGTTTAATTTTAATTTTGCCGTTTCACGCACCGCATGCGGATAGCTTCACCAGCTGCATGATCCCCGTCGAAACCAGTACAACCCCTGACTGGCTCACCGTGATTCATTCGGTGAGCTTTACTATATCACAAAAACTGATCTCTGTCAACAACCTGTACAGAGTTTATTTACCAATTACAGTTTCCACATCAGATAAATCTCCAATGCCTCCTTCCGTCTTTGACGGACAAGAGCCGGAATATAAGGACAATTCTACAGAATCTTCCGAATCCATCCTTCCGGCGCCTCCACAGTACCCATCTGGATTCCTGTGAGGGTGTCATAAAGCTTCTTGGTAATCTCTCCCATCTCTTCCATTCCGCTGGCAAAGCAAATCTCTTTCCCATGGTCCACAATCTTTCCCACCGGAGAGATCACTGCCGCTGTTCCGCACAGCCCGCACTCGGTAAACTCCTCCAGCTCGGAAAGCTTCACCGGCCTCTCTGTCACCTTCAACCCCAAATAATGCTCCGCCACATATACCAGAGACCGACGGGTAATGGATGGCAGTATGGAGTTGGATTTAGGCGTCACCACCTCATGGTCCTTTGTCACAAACAGGAAATTAGCGCCGCCGGTTTCCTCCACATAAGTCCGGGTCCCTGAATCCGGGAACAGATTCTCGTCATATCCTGCAAAATGAGCCATAGCCGAAGCATGAAGGCTCATGGCATAATTAAGGCCTGCCTTTATGTGGCCTGTCCCATGAGGAGCTGCCCGGTCAAAATCACTGACACAAAGAGTCAATGGCTTTGCCCCGCCCTTGAAATACGGTCCCACCGGAGTACCAAACAACCGGAACTGATACTCGTCGGAAGGCTTCACCCCAATTACCGGTCCGGAAGCAAACATATAGGGACGCAGATAAAACGTAGCTCCGCTGCCATAAGGCGGTACCCAGGCTGCATTTGCCGCAACCACCTGGTCCACTGCCTCCAGGAAGCGCTCCTTTGGAAAAGCCGGCATCTCCAGCCACGCGGCAGAACTCATCATCCGCTCCGCATTCATATCCGGCCGAAACGTAACAATACTGCCATCTGCCGTTGTATAAGCCTTCAGTCCCTCAAAGCATTCCTGACAATACTGTAAAATTCCCGCACATTCATTAAGTACAACCGTGGCATCCGAAGTCAGTTTCCCTTCTCCCCACTTTCCGTTCTTATAGTCTGCCACATAACGCTTGTCTGTGGTTCGGTAAGTAAAACCAATATTGCTCCAATCCAGATTCTTTTTTTCCATAAAAGCAGCCTCCATTCTGGTGTTCCCATCTGTATTTTAAAAGAAATATCTTATTTGCAACATATTATAATCTCAATGTCCGATAAAATCAATCACTCTTTTCCATTTTTCTGTTACATGCCCCCGTGAACTGTAATTATGTTACCTAAGCTTCTCCTTATAATCCCTCTCCACTTCCCTTCTCTGGTCCTTCTTCGCAATATCCGCACGCTTGTCATAAAGCTTCTTTCCCCGTGCCAGCCCGATCTCCACCTTCACCAGGCTCCCCTTAAAATACACCTGTAATGGCACCAGGGTCAGACCCTTTTCCCGAATTTTCCCCTCAAGCTTATGGATCTCAGACCGATGCATCAGAAGCTTTTTGGGGCGCAGGGGATCTTTATTAAAAATATTTCCCTTCTCATAAGGGTTCACATGCATGCCAAACACATACACCTCCCCCTTCTCAATTCTTACAAATGCTTCCTTAATGCTGCATTTCCCTGACCGGATGGACTTTACCTCGGTCCCAAAAAGCTCGATGCCACATTCAAACTTTTCATCAATAAAATAATCATGGTATGCCTTTTTATTATTTGCAATCAGCTTTATACTGTCCTTCAATGCTCTCTAAACCCCCGTTTCCTCATCTGCAGGCACAAAATCAATGGTCCGGTTCATACGGTCTGTGCCTGCTGCCCTCACCCTGACCTTCTGTCCCAGCCGGTACACTCTTTGACTGATCTCGCCCCGAAGCTCCATCTGTTCTTCATCAAATACAAAATATTCGTTCCCCAGGTCATTGACAGAAACCATCCCCTCCACCGTGTTTGGAAGCTCCACATAAAATCCCCGGTTCGCCACTCCGGAGATTACGCCGTCAAATACCTGTCCAACCCTTTTTTCCATATATTCACACTTTTTCAGTTTTATGGTCTCCCGCTCCGCCTCATCTGCACGCCGCTCCATGGCAGAGCTTTGCATGGCAACCCCTGTGAGAAGCTTATGGTAATGGGAGAGCCTTTCCTCTGTCAGGCCCCCATGAAGATTCTCCTTGATAATCCGGTGAATCTGCAAATCCGGATATCTGCGAATCGGAGAAGTAAAATGAGTATAATACCGGGCTGCCAATCCAAAATGTCCGGTACACACAGGCATATACTTGGCCTGCTTCATGGACCGCAGAGTAAGGCGGCTGATCAGCGCCTCCTCTTCACTCCCCTCAATCCTGGTGAGAAGCTTCTGCAGCTCTCCTGGATGAATCTCCCCATTCTGAAAATGAATGGCATATCCAAAATTGTTGATAAACATGCCAAGCCGCTTCATTTTCTCCGGGTCCGGGTTATCATGGGTGCGGTAAAGAAACGGCAGCTCCTGCCAGAAATAATCCTCTGCCACAGTCTCATTTGCCATTAACATAAAATCTTCTATGATTTTTGTGGCAGCATTCCGGTCATAGGGCTGAATCTCCAGCACCTTTCCCTTCTTATCTAACAGCACCTTTGTCTCTGGCAAATCAAAATCAATGGAGCCTCTTGCCTTTCTCTTTTCCCGGAGAATGTCTGCCAGCTCCTTCATCTGGTCAAACATTTCCACAAAATCCTTATATTCCTCCATCACGGTCTCATCCCGGTCTGTGACAATGGCATTGACTGCTGTGTAGGTCATCCTCCGATCCACATGAATCACAGATTCTGTAATCTCATGCCCCAGCACCCTGCCCTGAAAATCAATGTCCATAATACAGCTCATGGTCAGCCGGTCCGTGCCTGCATTTAAGGAGCAGATGCCATTGGACAGCTTGTGAGGCAGCATGGGAATCACCCGGTCCACCAGATACACGCTGGTTCCCCTTTTCAGTGCCTCCTGATCCAGAGGACTCCCCTCCTTCACATAATGGGTCACATCTGCTATATGAACACCCAGCCGATATCCAAAATCCTCCCTGCTGATGGTAATGGCATCATCCAGATCCTTGGCATCCTCCCCGTCAATGGTCACTGTCTGCCAGCCTCTCAAATCCTTCCGTCCCAAAAGCTCCTCTTCCAGCACCTCATCTCTGGTATGGGCTGCCTGTTCCATCACGTCCTCCGGAAATTCCTCCGGCAGATCATATGCCCGCACCAGAGACAAAATATCCACCCCCGGATCATTTGCATGGCCTAAAATCTCCTCGATCTCCCCCTCCGGACTCTTCTCCCCATTGCCGTAATTGGTAATCCGGACCACCACCTTATGTCCAGTCACAGCTCCCATATCCTTTTCCTGGAAAACAAAAATATCCTGCCCCAGCTTTCGGTTGTCCGGAACTACAAATCCATAATTCCTGTTTTTCTGATAATATCCCACCACAGTCTTGTTGGCCCGCATCAGCACCTTCACCACCGCGCCCTCTGCCTTTTTCCCCTGCCTTTCCGGTTCCACAACAATCTGCACCCGGTCCCCATGCATGGCTCCCCCCGTCTTTCCTGCCGGGATGAACACATCCTCGTTCCGTCCCTCCACAGACACAAAGCCAAAGCCCTTTTCATTTCCAGAAAAACTTCCCACTGTCACAGAAGCTTCCGGAATGCTGTATTTCCCCCGCTTTGACAATACCACACTGCCCTCTGCCACCAGTGCGTCCAGAACCTCATTCAGTTCCTCCCGCAATCCCCGCGGCACATTGAGCAGCATGGCTAACTCCTTCTGTTTCATAGGCACATAAGCTGGGTCTTTCATCACAGACAGCAAATGCTCTTTTCTCTCTTCCATCAAATCTTCCATGTTTTCCTCCATTCTGTGCGTGTTTCACAGCACATGCTTCCCCTGTCCGCCGCCGGACACCTGTCATCCTTTTCTGACCTGTATTTCCCATGGTTGTCCGTGTACAATCGAATAGGAAAGAGCCATCTTCCCCTGCTCACCGCGCGCCCCATGCGCCGCTTCTGGGGCATACTTCCTCTGCATGGGGCTGCTCATACAGAAAAAAAGCACTCTTTTCCCAAGAGTGCCTAATCTTACAGTATATTCAGGACAACTGCCAGCACCATAAACAGAACCGCAGCAGCTTTGGTAAACTTTTCCAGGGTTCCCTCCATGGACCGTCCCTTATTCTTTCCCCAATATGAATCAGCCATACCGCTGATGGAGCCAAGACCTGCAGACTTCCCCTCCTGAAGCAGAATAATCACAATCAATGCCAGACAAATCAGCACAAAAATCACAGACACAATCACCTTGAGCATAATCATACACCTCCTAATCGTCAAACACCTGTTAGTTTAACATACATTACTGGAAATGACAAGCATTTTTTGCTCTGAACCGTTACCACTGCTCGCGGAAATGTAATAGTTCTGACCAGGCATCTTCTTGCCCGTCTCCGGCGGACAAGAAGATGCTCCGGGAAACCGCTTTCCGGCCGCAGACTGCCTTATTCGAAGGAATCGATTCTGCTACCCTTCCATCTCCTCCTCAATCCGCAAAAGCTGATTATACTTTGCCACCCGCTCTGACCTGCAGGGCGCCCCGGTCTTAATCTGCCCGCTGTTCACTGCCACTGCCAGATCTGCAATAAATGTATCCTCTGTCTCTCCGGACCGATGGGAAATCACAGCCGTATATCCTGCATCCTTTGCCATCTGAATCGCCTCCAGACTCTCAGTGAGGGTTCCAATCTGATTCACCTTAACCAGAATCGAATTGGCAGCTCCCTCTTCAATGCCCTTTTTCAGCCGTTTTGTGTTGGTCACAAACAAATCATCCCCCACCAGCTGAATCCGGTCTCCCAGGGTCTTCGTCAAAAGCTTCCACCCTTCCCAGTCCTCCTCCTGGAGTCCATCCTCAATGGAGCAGATGGGATACTGGTCCGTCAGCCTCTGAAAATACGACACCATCTCCTGAGCTGTCCGCTCTACCCGGCTTCCAGTCATTTTACTTTCTCCCGGAAACACATACCGGCCGCTGGCCTCATCATACAGCTCGCTGGCAGCTGCATCAATGGCAATCTTAAAATCCAGCCCTGGTTCATATCCGCTTTTTTTCACTGCCTCCACCAGGTAAGAAAGCACCTCACAGGAATCCTTCAGATTGGGGGCAAATCCTCCCTCATCTCCCACCGCTGTACTATAGCCGCCCTCCTTTAGCAGACCCTTCAGAGTCTGATACACCTCGGCGCACATCATAAGTCCCTGGGAAAAAGATCTGGCTCCCACTGGCATAATCATAAATTCCTGCAAATCTACGGTGTTGTCTGCATGGACACCGCCATTTAATACATTCATCATGGGAACCGGAAGAACTGCTGCGTTCACTCCTCCCAAATACCGATATAAGGGAATCCCCTGCTGAGCCGCACAGGCTCTGGCCACGGCAAGGGATGCCCCAAGAACTGCATTTGCCCCAAGCCTGGACTTATTCTCCGTGCCGTCCGCCTCCCGGAGCAGCCGGTCAATCCGGGCCTGATAAAATGCATCCTCAAACATCAGTACCTCTGCCAGCACCGTATTGACTGACTCCACTGCCTTCAGCACTCCTTTTCCATGATATCTGGAGTCCCCATCCCGCAGCTCCACTGCCTCATGCTTTCCTGTGGACGCTCCGGAAGGCACTGCTGCCCGTCCCACTGCGCCTCCCTCCAGACGAATCTCCACTTCCAGAGTAGGATTTCCTCTGGAATCCAAAATCTCTCTTGCGCAAACTCCTGCAATTTCAAAATCTCCACACATAACAACAGCCTCCTTATTTCATCTTTCCTGACATGAAATGGAGCAGTTCAGACAAGGCGTCTTCTTGCCCGTCTGAACTGTTACCATAAAATAAGGATGGCTGTTTCATCTGCTTTCTATTCATAAACACCACTTTACAATATGATTTATCCTATTTCATTTTATAATCTTTATACCATTTTCTATACAACTCTTGATCCGACTCCTTTATATTTTGATTATAATTCATCCATTTTTTTCGATAAGAACAAAATGATTCTAAAAACCTATAATCGCAAATATGATAGGAACAAAATAATTTTTTATATGCTCCTCCAGACGGAATATGCAAATGATTTCTGCGCAAATATCTATTGGCACATTTTTTCATTCCACGACTATAATCCTTACAGCATGGAACTCTTTTAAAGCTTCTGCTCATTTTACTTTTCCTTTAAAAGATTGTAAAGTGGTGTTTATTTATTCAAAGCACACAAAAATATATCGCCTTTAAACACTAAGCTCTAAGCTCAATCCCAAGTCCCTGGAGTCCATTCAAAATCTTCTTCATCACTGCGCTGACCTCATCATCTGTCAAGGTATGGTCCTTGGCCCGGAAGGTAATGGAATAAGCCACTGACTTAAATCCTGCCAGAATCTGCGACCCTTCATAAAGATCAAACAGCTTATAGCTCTCCAAAAGCTTTCCTCCCCGCTGTGCCAGGACATCTTCAATCTGTCCCACCAGAATCTCTTTTGGCACCACCATACTTAAGTCTCTGGTCACTGCCGGATACTTTGCCAGTCCCTGATATTTCCGGTCAAAATCTGCAAACGGGATTACTGCCGGCATATCCAGAACTGCCACATAAACACGCTCACCAATCTTATAGCGGTCTGCCACCTCGGGATGAAGCTCTCCCAGGTATCCCACGCAAACACCCTCATACACAATGTCTGCCCTTCTCCCTGGGTGGAGATAAGGATGGCTGCACTGAGGAACGTAATGGATTTTCTTTTCCATTCCCAGCTTGTCAAACAGCTCCTCTACCACGCCCTTCATGGTGTAGAAATCTCCTGCTCCGTACATTCCAAGAGTAAACTGCATCCGTTCATCCGGCAAATCCTTTAATGGCAGCTCCTTTGGCAGATATACATTTGCCAGCTCATAAAGCTTCACATCCTTGTTTCGTCTATTATAATTGGTAGACAGGGAAGTTAAAAGCCCATTGAGAGGAGTGGTGCGCATAATACTGAAATCCTCTCCCAGGGGATTCTGGATTGTGACCGCCTGCCGCAGCTTATCTCCCTCCGGCACCATCAGCCGGTCGAACACCCTGGGGCTTTCAAAGGAATAGGTCATGCTCTGACTAAACCCGGCAAACTCTGCC